>JBFXBK010000005.1:0-69392 GCA_050183255.1 Polyangiaceae bacterium
CTGCAGAGTCACGGACCAGGCGTGTGACCTGCAGTGGCGGAAGCTGGCCGAGGGACTGCTCGAAATCGATCAATCGATCCGGCGCCTCCCGCCACGCTGCGGCGGGTCGAGTGAAGAGGCCAAAGCGTTCTTCAAGCAGCGCGAGGCGGCCCGCGACGACTTGCAGCAGCGGGTCGCCGCGCTGAGCAAGCGCATCAGCGCGCTGGTCGCGACCCAGGCTGAGAAAGAGCGTTGGGAGACCCACCAAGCCGACGCCAAGCAAGCCAACCCCGAGCCCTGCTTGAAATTCGCCTGCACCGATTGGTAACAGGCGAGCCTAGGCCTGACGGCGGCGTCGCCAAGCGAGCAAGGCGAGCCCAAAGCCCAAAGCCAGCGTCGAAGAGTTGTTCCCCGCGGAACCAGGCGTGCTGCAGCCGCAGCTCGAGTCGCCCTTCAGTCTGACGGTGGCCCCAGAGGTGCCGGGATTGGTGGTGCCAGCGCTGCCTCCCGTGGCGCCGCCGGTCCCGCCGCTCCCCGCCGCGCCGCCGGTTCCGCCAGTCTCGTTGCCGGGGTCGCTCCCCGCGGGCACGATCCGCAGCGCGTCCACGGCGATGTGCTGATCGTCGCCAGGCGGCACGCTCGAGGTGTCGTACACGCTCACGTCTTGATCTGCGCCCGCGCTGAAATCGAACTCACCTAGTGAAACCCAACCGTTGGCTTGGGACTGATCGATCGCGACGAAGTCTTCGAGGCCGGCGTGCGCGATCGCGTAGGTCGTTTCCTTGTGGATGCCAAAGGAGGGGTCGACGAACACCTCGAGCTGGTAGCGGCCAGCCACCGCGAAGTCCAGGTGCCAGCGCGCCCAGTTGGATGGGTCGGTGCTGTCGTAGGCGTTCGTCCACAGCAAGCTGCCGTCGTAGCCGACGCCTTCCTCGCTGCGCCAATACTCGGCCGGGCCGTACGCCGCGAAGCAGCTGTCGCGCTCGTCGATGACGCGCCCCTCGGCGGGCACAAGATCACACTCGGGGATGGCCGGCGGCGTGACGGCGCCCGAGAACCAATCGTCGGTGTTCTGGCTTGCCGCGAGGCTCAGCTCCACGTGCAGGTGATCTACGTGGGGGTTAGGACCAGTGTACCCTCTGTCCTTGGAGCCCGCCGCTCGGGAAGCGTTCCAGCTCCATTGGTCCCAGATCATGTACTGGATCCCGATCGCCTCGGCGTTTTCGATCAGCCAGTTGCCGATCGGGTCGCCCGCGTCATTGTCGGCGTCTTGGTCAGCGCCGACGACGGGGATCATGATGTCGAGCGCGCGACCCGTTCCGTGCACGGACAGCTCGCTCAGGTTGGCGGTGTTCTGGCGGCACGCGTAGCCGCCAATGCTCGCGATCTGAGGGAAGTGATCGTAGAGGTACTGGCGCAAGATCTCGCCACCGGTGGTGATCCCGCCGGCACAGCTGGCGCCGTTGTTCCAGGGCCCGGCGCCCGTGTAGTCGACGTACTGCGTGTCGCCGATCGCTAGAGTTTCCGCGGGGATTTGCCACGGCCCTGGGTGAGCGAGGCGCCCTGTCTGCGCCGCCACGCTCTCGTCCGGCGCGGCCTCGCCACAGCCCACACCCAACCCGCCAAGGGCCACCAGGCTGAGCAGTAGTGGTCCGCGTACCCAACGAATCCTCCCGAGCATCGGCGGAGCTTAGCTCGACGCCGGGCGCGTGACCGGACCAAAAAGCGACTCCGCGGTCAGCTTTGCTGGAAACATCCAGGGAAACTGGAGCAATGGAGCGCCGCTCGGGAGCCTTGGGGAGCTGGCCATGCCGGCCACCCCGGAGTCGAGCGCCGCGCGGCTTTGGCGGCGGGCATCAAGCGAGAACGACAACCTGCCCACGACCGTCACGCGACGCGTGCTATACGCGCTCGCCATGCTCAAGAAGGTCCTGATCGCAAACCGGGGGGAAATCGCAGTTCGAGTCGCACGCACGTTGCGTGAGATGGGGATTCGCTCGGTAGCCGTTTACAGCGACGCCGACCGGGAGAGCCTCCATGTCCGCGTGTGCGATGAGGCCTATCACATCGGTCCCGCGGCCGCAGCGGAGAGCTATCTCCGTGCGGATAAAATCTTGAGCGTCGCCAAGCAGGCTGGCTGCGACGGCGTACACCCGGGCTACGGCTTCTTGAGCGAGAACGCTGAGTTTGCCGAGGCGTGCGAGGCCTCCGGTGTGACCTTCATCGGTCCGCCGCCGAGCGCGATGCGGGACATGGGCTTGAAGACCGCTGCGCGCGACAAGATGTCAGCTGCTGGCGTCCCGATCGTACCCGGCGGAAACGCGGATACGGTCGAAGAGGGCTTGGCCACCGCGGAGCGAATCGGCTACCCGGTGATGCTGAAGGCGACCGCTGGCGGCGGCGGCAAGGGCATGCGCCTAGTGCACAAGCCGGAGGAGCTCGGGCCGGCTCTCGAGCGCGCACGCAGCGAGGCCAAGAAGGCTTTCGGCGACGAGACCGTCTACATCGAGAAGGCGATCATTCAGCCGCGTCACGTCGAGATTCAGGTGCTCGGAGACAAGCACGGCAACATGGTGCACCTCTTCGAGCGCGATTGCTCCGTGCAACGTCGTCACCAGAAGGTCGTCGAAGAAGCGCCCTGCCCCGCGATCGACGAAGAGATCGTCCACAAGATGGGCGAGGTCGCCGTCAAGGGCGCCAAGGCCGTCGGATACTTTTCCGCAGGGACATTTGAGTTCCTGCTGGGGCAGGACAAGAGCTTCTACTTCTTGGAGATGAACACTCGCCTTCAGGTGGAGCACCCCGTCACTGAGCTGATCACGGGCGTCGATCTGGTGCGGGAGATGGTGCGCGTCGCCGCGGGGCTGCCTCTCGAGTTCGAGCAGAAGGATCTCGAGCGCCGCGGAGCAGCGATCGAGTGCCGCATTTACGCGGAGGATCCCGCAACGGGCTTCCTGCCTTCGCCAGGCAAGATCACGCGTCTCCTGACGCCTTCCGGCCCCGGTGTGCGCGATGACTCTGGCGCCTATGAAGGCTGCACCATCAGCGCCAACTATGACCCGCTGATCTCGAAGCTCAGCGTTTGGGCTCCCACGCGCGCCCAGGCGGTGGAGCGCATGCGGCGCGCGATCGGCGAATACCTCGTCAGTGGTATTCGCACGAACCTCCCGTTCCACGAGCGGTTGTTCGAGCACCCAGAGTTCATCGCCGGGCACTACGACACTGGCTTCATCGATCGCTTCCGTGACGTGCTGCTCGGCGGAACGACGCTGAACGCCGAGGAGCGGGCCGCGCTCGCTCGCGCCATCGCTGTGGCGGCCTACGAGCGCACCAACGGCTGCGCCGCCGTGACCCAGAACGGGTCCGGCATGAGCCCCTGGGTGGCCGCTCACCGCGCAGAACTTCGCTAGTTTCCGCATCCGTAGTCTGATTCCAGTTCGCCCCCGAGCAGGCCTGTTTGGGGGCGTTCCCGTATCGATACGCTTGGTCCTACGCGCGGCGCCGTGTAATTCCAAAGCATGGCAGCGCTCGACGGTATCCGCGTTCTTGATCTGACTCGCCTCCTCCCGGGTCCCTTCGCCACCGTGGTGCTGGCTGATCTAGGGGCCACGGTAGATAAGGTCGAGGACGCGGCGGCTGGTGACTACACGCGCGTCACCCCTCCCATGCAGGGCGACACCGGCTTGATGTTTCACACCTTGAACCGCGGCAAGCGCGGGATGGTGCTCGACCTCAAGAAACCGGAAGGCGTTGCCGCGCTGAAACGCATGGTCATGAGCTATGACGTAGTGTTCGAGCAGTTTCGCCCAGGCGTGCTCGATCGCTTGGGTGTAGGACACGCGCTGCTGCGCGAGCTGAACCCGAAGCTCATCGTGTGCGCGCTGACAGGCTACGGCCAAACGGGGCCGCTCGCGCAGCGCGCCGGCCACGACTTGAACTACATGGCGCGTGCTGGCTTGCTCGGCGCCATGGGGCCGCGAGATCAGGCGCCGGCGACGCCATCCTTTCAGCTCGCCGACGTCAGTGGCGGGATGTGGTGTGTGATCGCGATCCTCGCCGCTCTCCGTGAACGGGAACTAACGGGGGAGGGCAAGCTGATCGACATCGGGATGATCGAGAGTGTCGTGCCGTTCGCGCTCCCCGTCATGGCCAAGCTCATGGGGGGAGAGAGCGTCGAGCGAGGCAACGAGATGCTAACCGGTGGGCTCGCGATCTATCGCACCTATCAAACGAAGGACGGCGGGGCCGTCGCGTTTGGCGCGCTCGAGCCCAAGTTCTTCCAGGCGTTCTTTAACGCCGTGGAAATGCCGGTCGACGCGAGCTACGTCGTGCCAGGCGCACACCAAGCAGAGCTCCAAACCAAACTGGAGGCGCTGTTCGGGTCGCGAACCCGAGACGAGTGGCTCGCGCTCAACGACGAACACGACGTGTGCCTCGAGCCCGTGCTGCGCCCGGATGAGCTGTTCGCGGATGCTCACCTACAAGCGCGTAAGGTATTCTTGGATGTCGAGACCGCAGACGGCGTGGTCAAGCAGGTGCGCACGCCGGTGACGCCGCTCGAGCTGGAACCACGCCCGGCGCCCAAGCAGGGGGAGCACACCGATCGAATCCTCGCGGATGCTGGCTTCAGCGCTGATGAGATCGCTGCGCTGCGTTCCCAGCGCGCCGTGCGTTGAGCCGCGGCGCACACGTCGAGAACTCGCTACACCCGCTTGTACTCTTCGACGAACTCCCAGTCGGCAATTAGCCGCTTCTTGAGCAGCAGCGAGAGCAGGGCTGCGAACATCGACTCCCAGCGGGCGTTTTCCCCGAGGATCTCCGTGGCATCCGCACCGTGGGACACGGCTCGCAGCGCCGCGACCAGATCGCGGGCCGTGAGTTGGTCTTCCCCGGACGCCGGGGGCTCCACCTCGGCTTCCGGTTCGCTGCGAGGCGATTGAGCGGAGCGCGCGGGCAGGTTGATGGTCGTTCCATCAAGCAGCGTCAGCGAGACCATGCGAGGTGTCTTGCCTGCTCTGGGCTGAGGCATCACCGCGTCTCGCGCCGGCACTCGGGAACTCTCCGGGACCGGGGTTAGGCTCCTGGGTGGTTCGTCGGGTTGTGAGGGCGCTCGGCTGCTCGGGGTCGGCTCAAGGCCAGTGTATCCAGAGTTCGGGAGCGTCCCGCTGGCATCAGTGGCTTCGGCTACCGCCGGCGGCGCTTCCGTGGGGATATCGTCCTGGCCAAGCGACGATGGTTCGAGCGGAGGGGCGTCTTCGACCGCTGGGGTCACCACATCTGGAGGATGCGAACTCGGAGGGATATTGACGCTTGGCGCGCTCGCCAGCGCAGGCGGCGGCTCGGTCTCGCCTTGATCCGGGAGCTCGCCAGCCTCGCTCGCAGCTGGCTGCTTGGTCGCGGGCGCCGCTTCGCTAGCGGCGGGTGGCTCGCTAGCAGACAGCTTAGTGCTCGGGGCTGCGACCTCCGACGCCGGCGCATCCAGCTCCGCTGGACTGAGCTCGGCGGGTGGGGCTTCGGGGCTCTCCACATGCACCTCGATGTCGAGCTCAGAGGGGACTTCCTTGCGAGGTGGCTGCGGTGGCTTTGGCGGAGGACGTTTGGGTTCCGCGGTCGTGGGCACCGCTATCGGATCCGAAGGTTCTGCGCCCCCCGCGCTGGTCGTGCCGTAGTAAACGCGAATCGCGGCGCGGATGTCCGACGGCGGTGCGATCATCGCGCGCACCGGAAGGCCACTGAACTGTCGCACTTGGTCCAGGGCTGTTTCGTCGGTTGGGTCGTCCATCGCTACGTACAGCGTTTGCCCAAGGCCGCGGACGCGGCGGACGAAGATCGGAACCAGGCAGAACCGCTCGACGACCTGGCTCGGAACCAGGTTGAGGAGCTGCCGTGAAAAATCGATATGGTAAAGCGACACCCAAGGGACCGAGAGCTGCTGGCTCAAGATCTGGGTGACTTGTGTCTCGGAGACCAGCCCGGACTCCACAAGTAGGGTACCGAGACGCCGACGATCCTCGCGCTGACGCTCCAGCACCTCGTCGAGCTGCTGGCGTGTGATCATTTGGGCTTCTACGAGCAGATCGCCGAGTCGGACTCTCGGGGCGGCCATTGCTCTCAGGACCCTACCCTGAAAGCCAGAACTTCCCGAGGAGAATCGCCGGGTGACGTCGTTCCAGGGTGGCTGACGAACGCTCGCATCTGAGCCACTTCAATAGGTGCTGGGCCCGAGCCGGACCTGGACGCGCCCGCAGGTTTGTCCTGGACGCTTCCGCCGAGAACCTGCCGTTCTCGATTCTGAACACCCCGAAGCATCGGATTGGAGCCTTTCCCGACAATCAGACGACGCTCCCCCCACTGACCTCCGGTGCTGTACTTCGCACCTCCCCCCCAAATTGGGAGTTTGATCCACGGGAGCCTCATGCATAAGGGCTGCTTTCACGACCGCGGTCCAGCACTCGCCTTGCTGGAAGAAAAAGTGCATCGGGTCAGGCTAGCGATGTTTCCCCTTCACCCCAAACCCGCACGGGGATGGTAAGTTACTCAGCGATGCGACCGTGCCCCCAGTGCGGAACGCAGTGCGCCGAGGAGCACAAATACTGTCCGGCATGCGGTTTCCCCGTCGGCAGTGTTCGCACCACAGCCACTGACGACAAGTTGATCGGACAGGAGCTACCTGGGGGCTACCTGATCCTCGACTTGCTCAGCGTCGGCGGCATGGGTCGGGTGTACCGCGCAGAGCAACGCGTGCTGGGGCGAACTGTCGCGGTGAAGATTATCCATCCTCACCTACTGAGTGACGAGAATTCTGCCCTGCGCTTCATGACCGAAGCGCGCGCCGCGTCGCAGCTCAATCATCCCAACTCCATCAGTGTCATCGATTTCGGGCGCACAGACGACGGTCAGCCATATCTGGTGATGGAGTTTCTGCGCGGAAAAGATCTCGCGCGGGTTGCATACGAGGACGGTCCGCTGTCATTCGTGCGCATCGTGGACATCCTGCGCCAGGTGTTGTTTGCGCTGTCGGACGCCCACGAGATGGGCATCGTCCACCGCGATCTCAAGCCAGAGAACATTCTGTGCGAGCCGCTCCGGCGCGGCGGCGACCACGTCAAGGTCGTGGACTTTGGCTTAGCCAAGCTGAAGCAAGACGCGACGATGCCCAACGTCACCAGCCCGGGCATCGTGTGTGGAACCCCAGACTACATGGCGCCCGAGCAGGGGCGTGGAGATCCCATCGACGGCCGCACCGACTTGTACGCCGTCGGTGTGATCCTGTTCCAGCTGCTCACGGGTCGCCTGCCGTTCGAAGCAGAGAGCCCGACCCAAGTGGTCATGATGCATCTGTCGATTCCGGTGCCGGACCCCACCCAGGTTGCTCCCGAGCGGAACATCCCGGAGCCCCTCGTGGCGGTAGTCAGCAAGGCGCTCGAGAAGGACGCAGAGCACCGCTTCCAGGATGCCCTCGAGTTCGCCGACGCGCTGAAGGAGGCGATCGACCAAGTCGAGGCCGAGGAGAAGGAGCGCTCCAGCGGCGTCCCGCCAGTTCCGGTCACCGGGAGCGTGCAGTGCCCCGCGTGCGAGTCTGTCGTGCCGCTGCAGAAGTTCTGCGGTGAGTGCGGTGCGAGGTTGCCCCTCAACAGCGTCGTACCCGAGGCTCCCTCGGTACCCTCACTGCCGTTGCCCATGGTCGGCCGCGATGAGGACCTCGCGTGGCTCGCCGATCGCCGCGACCAGCTGAGCGAGGAAGTCTCCGGAGCGCGGCTCGTTGGTGAGTCTGGCGCTGGCAAGACACGCCTGCTCAAAGAGTTCCTTGCCCGCGCGGAGAGCGCAGGTGATCTGGTCGTCTACGCGACCCCGGATCCCCACGGAGCCGAAGTCGCCTACTACGCACTGCGGGAGACGCTCGGGGTGCTGCTCAAGCGCCGCAAGAATGGCGCGTCGATGCCCGACGTCACTGATGCTCCGGCTGAAGTGGCTGCCGCAATTCGTGAAGTCTTCGAAGGACCGCGCGACGACGATCGGCGCAGTGTGCTGGAGCGCCGCTTTGCGCTGGCGGAGGCCCTGCGTTGGGCGCTCGGGCAGGCGCGGCAGCAGACGAACGGTGCTGTGATCGTGGCGCTCGACGACTTGCATCGCATGGATGGCGCCAGTCGCAGCGCCTTCGCTGACGCCCTGGGCGAACCGCCGGCCGTGCGCACCTTGATCCTCGCGGCTCACGTACCCGGGTTCGAGACAGGGTGGGGGGCCGCGCATGCCGCTCGGGTGATCAGCGGGTTGCCCACTCCCGCAGTGTCCAGGCTGCTGAAGGCGAGCCGTCCAGGTGAGCGGCTGCGCGCGATTGGTGACGCGGGAGCGCGTGGGGTGCTGCCGATGTACGTCGAGCAAGTGATCCGCTTCACGCTCGAAGGCGGAAAGGAACCGCCGACGCGACTCGCGGATCTCGTGGCGGACCGCGTTGCGGCGCTCGAACCCGATGCGCGCCGGGTGCTCCAAGCCATCGCAGTGCTTGGCGACGACGTGGAGCCCATCGCCTTCGGGACCATGGTGCCGAACGTCACGGACGTTCTTGGGGCGCTGAACCAGCTCGTACAAGCTGGCATGGTCGTTCGCCACGCGGGGACGCTCTCATCGTCCCATCCGTTGATTCGTGACGTGGTGCTGGCGGCGGTACCTGCCGGTGTACGTCGCGACTTGCACTTCCGTGCGGTAAAGGTCTGCGAGGAGTCGGGCGCACCGATCGAGGCTCATGCGCTTCATGCGTTCTACTCTCAGGATTCTTTCCAGGCGCTGCTCCTGCTGGAACAAGTCGCGGATCGCGCCTCGGCGCGGGGTGACACCCAAGCCGCCGTGCTGGCACTCCGCCGCGGCCTGGAGCTGGCGCGACAGGAAATCGCGCGAGGCGAGCTGGACGACCCCCTGCGCGCCGTCTTGATCTTCAGTCGCAAGCTTGGCGATGCGCTAACCCGCGCGGGCAACTTCAGTGACGCCGAGGGCGTCCTGCGCGAGGCGCTGGACCTGGCGGGGCCGAGCGGCACCGACCGCGCTCGTGTGCTCAGCGCGCTGGCGCACGTGGCCCATGGTCGGAAGCGCTCCGATGAGGCCTTCGAGTACATCAACGAGGCGATCGAGGTCGCGCGCAAGTCCGGGGCACACGAGCTCTTGCTCTCCCTGGAAACCATGCGTCGCGACTGGGCGTCCTGACCCAGCTCGAGAATGGGCACAAACCCTTTGTGACCCAGAGCGCGTGTCGCTAAACCGCGAGGATGGCAGAGCAGCACCTGCCCCGCTTCGTCGCGCGCTGGGATTTGGACAAAACGTACCTGCGCACTGAGTTCGACACTCCGCGCGACTTGATCAAGACCGCGTTGGAGCGGCCCGATCAAAAGCGCTCCGTTCCGGGCGCCGCCTCGGTCCTGCGCGAGTTGGGGCGCTCGGGAGCTTACATCCACATCCTGAGCGGGAGCCCGCGCCAGATGCGTAGCCGGCTGGAAGAGAAGCTACGCATCGATCGCGTCCGCTGGGATGACCTCACGCTCAAGCCGAATTTCTCCAACGCGCTGCGCTTGCGTTTCCGCGCGATAAGAGACCAGCTGGGATACAAGCTGCCAGTCTTGCTGAAGAGCAAGGTCACGGAGCGCCGCGGGGAGGGCGCCGAGAACACAAGTACCCCGCTGAGCGGTCGTGAAGTGCTCGTTGGTGATGACGCGGAAGCGGATGCCTTCGTCTACTCGCTGTTCGGCGATCTGTGCGACGGTCAGGTGGATAGCGTGCTGCTCAAGCGTATTTTGGCTGCGGGACGCGTCTACTCCGACGTCCAGACGGACTGCCTCCAGGCGCTCGGCGCGATCCGCCGCAGTCCGATGCAGCGGCGCATCCTGATCCACTTGGAGCGCCAGACGCCGCCCAGTCGCTTCAACGCCTACGGCGCTCGAGTGGTGCCGTTCTACAACTACCTCCAAGCGGCGTTCGTGCTGGGGGAGGACGGCCTGCTTGGAGCTGACGCCGTGCTGCGAGTGGCTTCGGAGTTTGCCTTGCGGCAGCGCTTCGACGCGCACTCGCTGGCGCGCAGCTACCACGACCTGATGCGTCGCGGACATGTCGCTGGCGACTTGGTTCCTCAGCTCGAGCGGAGCCTCGGCGGGTTGATCGCGAGCGGCCCGGTGCCGGCGAAAGAGAGCCTGAGCCAAATGGTCGAGACGATGCGTGGCTACGTGGAGCGTCCCCCGGAGCGGATCGAACGCCCGAGTGACGCGCGCGAGCTGGACTACGTGGAGCTCGCGCGCAGACATCGCCGTCGCCACCGCTCACCATTCTTCGAGCGCTGACTCCTGCGACAACCTGTCACGCCACGCCCCCAGTCAGGGCTGTGTTCCCAGCCTCAAGTGGGGGCGCAGGAACAATCCTCAAATCGAGTATGCATGTCCCGGAGATTGCACTAGGCTTGCCTCTCCCCTAAACGGACTACTTTCTCGCCTGCAAAGGCGCGATTTGGCACGGTTCACGCCGGCTGAGGAGTGAACCAGCGGAGCGCTAGGCGACCGCGAGTTGGCCGATTGCACCCATGCAGGGGAGCGAACAAACAATTCGGAGCTGTGTTTAGCGGCTCCCACCACCAGCGCCAGCTTCCAGGGCGCTGTGCGAAGGGTCGCGACGTGGACAGCGATCTCGCCGAATCCATCTCAGCCCTCAAGGCATCCTTTCAACAGCGGGGACTCTCCCCGACCTTCGGAGCGGCGGACCCCGCCCTGGTGGACTCGCTGAAGAAGCAGCTCAAGCTGCCCCGACGTTATCGGGAGTTTCTGCTTGAGTCGGATCCTGTCGACGTCGAAACCGTCACGCCGTCGGAGCGGGTTCGCCTGGTTCCCTCTGGCGAGTTTCTCGACGAGCAGAAGGGTTTCTGCCTGACTGAGGAAGGTGAGCTGCTGCTTAGCCCCGCTGCCAATGGCTGGCGTCCCACCTGGGTCATCGTCGGTCATAGCGCGCTGCTCGGCGACCCCTACTTTCTCGACGTAAGCGAGATCGACGCGGAAGGCGACTGCCCCGTTTACACCGCGATGAGCGGCACCGACACGTGGAAGCCGCGCCTGTGTGCGTCGAGCTTCGCGATGTTCCTGCGCATCCTCGCCATCACGGTCGAAGTGGCCTGCGACTTCGACGAAGACGACTTCGACATGGACAACGAGAGCGTCTTTCGCGAGTCGGTGGGCCCGAGGATCCGTGAGTACGACCCGGCGGCCATGAAGGCCGGGCACTGGACCTGATTCGCCTTCAACACTCGCAGGCTCTAGGCTTCTGCGATGTCCCCCCAAGCTGCCATGCTTCCCCGAGCTGCAATGCTCAAGCGAGCCGAACAGCCTAGTGCCGATTTCGATGCGCTCCTCGCCCGGCTCGTCCGCCGCGGAGAGTCCGATCTTGAGCGCGTCGAGCCGGCAGTGCGAGAGATCTTGGCGGCGGTTCGTCAGGACGGCGACGCCGCCCTCAGGTCTGCCGTTGCCCGCTTCGAAAAGCGCGAAGTCGACGCTCTCCTAGAGAGGGATTTTGGGGGTGAGGCTGCGCTTGCGAGCCTCTCTCAAGAAGTGCAGGCTGCCCTCAAGTTTGCTGCCGTGCGGATTCGGGAGTTCCACGAACGCCAAAAGGAGTTCTTGGGCGGCTTCGAGTACTCCCAGGGCGGCGTGTCCCTCGGTACTCGCGTGGAGCCCCTTGGACGCGTTGGGGTGTACGCGCCTGGCGGAAAGGCGCGCTACCCCTCGAGTGTCCTGATGAGCGCGGTGATCGCGCAGGTGGCGGGTGTCCCCGAGATCATCGTTGCGACGCCGGACCCTGCACCCGAGGTGCGCGCGGCGTGCCACCTGGCTGGCGTCACGGCGATCCTCAACGCGGGGGGCGCGCAAGCGATCGCCGCGCTGGCGTATGGCACTGAGAGCGTGCCGCGCGTCGACAAGATCGTCGGGCCGGGCAATATCTACGTCGCTGCTGCGAAGCGCCTGGTGTTCGGCGAAGTGGACATCGACAGCATCGCTGGGCCGAGTGAGATCTTGGTCGTGGCTGATGAGAGCGCCGATCCGCGGGTCGTTGCCGCCGATTTGCTGTCTCAAGCCGAGCATGACGAGGCCGCCTATCCGCTGCTCGTGACCACCGCAACTGCGCTGGTCGATGCGGTCGATCGCGAGCTCGCTGAACAACTCGCGGCGCTGCCCCGTCGCGCAGTCGCCGAGCGCTCGGTCCTTGATCACGGCTTCGCGCTCGTCGTTCAAGATCGCTCGCAGCTGGCGCGCGTAGCGACAGAGCTGGCGGTGGAGCACGTTTCCGTGCAGACACGCGATGCGCGTGCACTGGCTGACTCGATCGGTCGCGCGGGTGCGCTATTCGTCGGTCACCACACGCCAGAGGCTGCGGGGGACTACGTCGCCGGACCCTCGCACGTCTTGCCTACGGGCGGAGCATCTCGCTTCGCCTCACCGCTGGGCATCTATGACTTCGTGACCCGATGCTCGCTCATCACCTATGAGGCGGACGCGCTTGAAGAACAGGCTCAGGCGATCACGGATCTGGCTCGTTGCGAAGGGCTGGAGGCTCACGCTCGAGCGGTTGAAGTGCGCACGAAGCGCCTGCACTAAAGTGCAGGTTTTCGGGCTCCAGAGCCCAGTGTCGCCGGGCGGATTCTCACTCTGTCTCAGGTGCGGAGCAGTTTCGTTCCGCTCTGACTGGCAGGCTTGGCCCCTGCGGTATGCGAAGTGCCTACCTGCCTCTACAGGGTCTTAACAACCGCTCGAAACCCAACTATCACATGCGCCTCAGTGGGGCGTGTGCGGAAGTTGGCGGGCGTTCGTCGAGCGACGGGCGCGGTGGTTAGCTCCCTAACGCACTCCACGGACACTTCTTCAAGTTCTTGAAATTGCAGAGCTTTTGAAATGGCCTGCTTGTTGCTTACCACGGTCGCTGGCGCCGTCTGCGCTGGAACCGACACGGCTAACACCGTTCGTTCGAAGGAGAACTCATGACTCTTAAATGGACCCGGCCACTGCTTGCAGCGTCAGTCGGGCTGCTCGCGACTCTCGGGTGTGCCGAGGAGCGGCAGCCGATCAACCGCGTGCAACCCAACGCCCTCGAGAAGAGCTTTTTCGTGGGTGCAGATCTGCAGAGTGATGCAGACAACCCCGCGTTCTACGCCAACGGCACCGTGCTGGATATCGGCTACGGCGCGACGCAAGACGCGTTCTTCGACGGCTTCTATGCCAACGACCTGTCGATCATCCGCTGGCAGATCACCGAAGACCGGCTGATCGGTCGCCTCGCGTACGAGCGCATCGACGGCTCGGACGGCCAGGGCGCCGGCATGGAGACGAATGACGGCCAGGTCATCTACGCCTTCAACATCCAGGGGCACTTCGACATCAAGCGCAGCTACAACCCGTCCACGGGCGAAGAGCTGAACGTGATCGAAGAGAACACCTCGGATGCTCCGTGGTACCAGCGCAAGTACTTCCGCGTGGATTGGTCGCGTAACCTCATCACCGAGGCTTACGACTTCGACACCCTCGCCATCTACGGCATCTTCTTCGGCGCCTATCAGTACGAAGAGACCGGTTACTACGTCAACGACCCGAGCGACGAGAACGCGCCGAACTTCGAGAAGGACTACTTCGACGTCACCACCAAGGCGTGGGCGAAGCCGCAGACCATCGACCTCGGTGGCATGTGGGGCTACGGCGAAGTGCCGGTCTGCTTCTTCGACGGCGACTTTGCGGGCGGCCAGGCGCCAGCGGGTAACTGCAACCCGCAGGAGCTGACGATCCGTCACTCCTTCTGGAAGGTCACCGACAACGACTACCAGCCCGAGGACTGGGACGGCTTCCGCTTCCAGGCGGCTGGCGCGTTCACCAAGGACCGTAGCGGTTTCGCGCGGAACTACGGCATGGTGGACACGCAGTGGCGTCGGTTCATCTCGCACTACAACATCTGGAAGCGTAGCCATGCCTACGCCGATCCAGAGGCGATGACGGGCGCGACCGAGTGCTACACACCGGCGACGACGCCGGTTGGCTTGAGCCCGAACCGTGACGACAACAAGGACGGCACGGCGGACGAGTGTGCAGCGGTGGGCGGTGGCTCACAGTGCGATACGTTCAGTCAGAAGTGCACGCTGCCCTTCGCCAAGCGCGAGGTGAACCCGATCGTTTGGTACTACACGAACAAGAGCGACTACCGTTACTGGGAAGGCACCCACTGGGCCACTCAGGAATGGGACGTGGCCATGCGCATGGCTGTCCAGGCCGCGAAGAACGCCGAGTGCTTCCGCATCGGTGGTAATGACTGCGACAACGCGTTCCCGGTTCCGCACGGACAGATGGACAGCAACGAAGACGCTCTCGCCGTTTGGCGCGAGGTCGACGCTTGCCGCGTGAAGAACGGCGCTGCCGACCCCAGCAAGCGCTGGGACACCGCAGCGTGTGCCAGCGTGGCTGACAACACCTTGGCCAAGCGTGGCTACGCGACGGACGATCCGGAGTTCAAGGCACTCAAGGACATGGCGATGATGCAAGACGTCGTCGTGCTCTGCCACAGCCCGATCGCAGCGGACGACCACCCGTTGTGTGCCCCGGGTGAGGCTCGCCTGGCCGCCGACGTCACCCCGACCGACTGCCAGAAGGTGGCAGAGCTCAGGGCGAAGGCCGCTCCGACCGCCGCTGACAAGCACGTGATCGACGCCTGCGACGCAGCGTACAAGGTGCGTATCGGCGATGTGCGTCGTCACCTCGTGAACGTCATCAACACCCCTCAGACGGGTTCTCCCTGGGGCTTCGGTCCGACCTACGCCAGCCCGCTCACGGGTGAGGCCATCAGCGCCAGCATCAACGTCTGGGCTTGGCCGACGGACTTCATCGCGCAGAACGTGGTGGACGTTGCCCGCTTCATCAAGGGCGAGCTCGACGTCAGCCAGGTCACCGACGGCAAGTTCGTCAAGGACTGGGATCGTGCAGCTGACATCATGAGCAGCGGCGGCGCTCTCGCTCCGATGAACAAGGCCGAGGTCGAGCGGCGCAAGGGCGAGATGTTCCAGGCCATTGGCAAGGACATCGACACCGGCGTGCCAAGCATCGACCCCACGGCGAAGATCGATCAGCGCGTGGTCCAGAAGCTGATGCAGGTGCGCAACACCCGGGCATCGGTTGGAGCTACCTCTGCCATGAAGCAGAAGTACTTCGCGCGCATGCAGACCGCGTACGGCAGCCAGACTGAAGCTGAGCTGATCACGCCTGCCATTCAGCAGCTGGCCGGTTCTGCCGGTCTGCCGACCGCATCCGCGCAGTCGTTTGCCTCGCCGTTGCGTGGCCGCGTGAACCCCACGCTGCTGCAAGACCTGCAAGAGCTCGGCGAAGTCGGCCTCGCGAACCGTGGCGCCTGCTTGCTCCACGCTGACGAGTTCGCTCCGTCGCCGACCGCAATGACCGGCATCGCGGACAAGCTCGAGGCGAAGTTCTCGCCGAAGTTCGGTCCGTTCAACAAGGGCGACAGCGTGCAGACGCAGCTCGAGCGTGCGGACGCCATGAAGGAGTACCTCGCGCAGAAGATGCACTTCGCGGTCATCACGCACGAGATGGGTCACACGTTTGGCTATCGCCACAACTTCGTGAGCTCCTCGAACGCCTTCAACTACCGCCCGCAGTACTGGCAGTTGCGTACCCGCGACGGCGCGGTGACGCAGCAGTGCACGGACCTCGCTCAGGGCGATGCCGCGCAGAACTGCATCGGACCGCGTTACTTCGATCCAGTCACTCAGGAGGAGACCGACGGCATGATCAACATGTGGTCACACTCCTCGATCATGGACTACGCGGGTGACTACTCGCAGGACCTGATCGGTCTGGGTGGCTACGACTTCCACGCCGCGAAGATGTTCTACGGCGACGTCGCCTCTGTGTTCCAGCAGGACGACATGAAGGACGGCCAGCCGCTGTCCGCCGCGATCAGCTCGACCATCCTCGACTCCTTCGGCGGTATCCTGGGATACATCTACCAGGATCAGCCCGGCGATCAGGGGGTCACGATCCACTACTCACAGCTGCAGAACGTCTACAAGCTGATCGACAGCTGCACCGCGGTGAACCCCGAGGACTACGTTCCAAGCGATTGGAACGCGGACGTCAAGGGTCAGTGGGATCCGACCATGGACGGACACCTCGTCCGGGTGAACGGTCAGTACACCCGCTGCAAGCAGCGCAAGCTCGGCTACGTCTCCTGGGATCAGCTGAGTGGTGGTGGCTTCGAGGCCGGCAATGCCGACGCTCAGGCTACCGGTGGCACCGGCCCGAGCATCGCTCCCGACGGTCGCACTCGCTTCCCGTTCGGCTTCGCGACGGACCGCTGGGCGGACCTCGGCAACCTCGCCGTGTACCGTCATGACCAGGGTGCTGATCCCTACGAGTTGTTCGAGTTCCTCATCTCCGAGCAGGAGCTGCGGCACATCTTCGACAACTACCGTCGTAACCGTCAGACGTTCAGCGTGCGTGGCGCAGCCAACCGCGTGTTGACTCGCTACAACACCAAGATGCGCGACGGCGCGAAGGGTCTGGGCCTGATCTACAACATCATCCAGAACGTTCAGCCGGGTGCATTCAACCTGTACGTCGATGCGTTCGGCTGGGGCGACAACATGCTCGCCGCTGGTATGGCGTTCGATCACTTCACCCGCCAGATGCAGCGTCCGAACGCTGGCGCTCACGAGGAGTCCAACACGCTGGGTATCACCAACGTGTTCTCGCCCCTCGTCGTCAACGAGCAGGCCGCCGCAGGCAGCACGCTGCTCACTGTTCCCGATGGCCCGCAAGGCTTCTGGAACACGGTGGGTATCGGCGGCAAGCTGGTGAACAACACCCTGTCCGACAACCGTGGCGAGTACGACTCCGAGTTCACCCTGAACGCGGGCTCTTACTACGACAAGGTCTACTCCACGATGTTGCTCACCGAGTCGGTGGACAACTTCATCAGCAGCTCGCTGGACGACTTCGTCGACGCTCGTTTCCGCTCGGTATCTCTCGCTGACCTGTTCGGCGACGGCTACCGTCGTTGGCTCGCCAACAACCTGACCGGTGACGGCTGGGTCAAGGGCGCGCGCGTGGCGGCAACGTCAGGTGGTAAGCCTGAGGTCACGGCGGACGGTTACCCGAGCCAGCCCCTCGGCTGGATCAGCTGGTGGCCGGCGACCCCCGAGGTTTGCTTCCCGAACGAGGGCACCTCGATCTGCTCGGCCTACGGTCTGGACGGATCGGCGTTCAAGCCGAACATGCCCGAAGTCAGCCGTGCACTGGACCCCCAGATCGGTTGGGAACAGCAGAAGTTCCTGATTGCCTGGACCCTGGTGTACCTGCCTGAGAACCAGAAGACCCGTTGGCTGGACCAGATGGGGATCTGGAGCCTGGGCGCGGACAGCGACCCCGGCTTCGACAACCGCATCGAGTTCCACATGCCGACCGGTGAGGTCTACATTGCCCGTACCTACGGCACGGAGACCTTCTGCTTCGGCAAGACCACGAGCGGCACCCCGGCGTGCAGGACCGTTCAGCGTGGTATTGGCGCCCGCATGCTTGAGTACGCGAACGAGCTACTCAACGCGGCGTACCAGACCACCGAGGTCGACCACAACGGCGTCACCTGGTACGTCCCGGTGATGGACTCTGTGACGGGTCAGCCTCTGCTGAAGTCGGGTACGAGCTGCGACAGCAGCGCGGCCTGTCTCAAGCTGCAGGACTTCGTCTCGGTGCCCGACTTCATGCGCCAGGCCATGCACGACTTCGGCATGGCGGATCCCAGCATGAAGGGGATCTACGGAACCAGCGGCGAGTGATCGTCCTCCCGGTAGGCAAATAAGAAAGACTGACGGCCCGAGTGGGAACACACTCGGGCCGTGGTCGTTTTGTGAAGCGATGTTATCGATGAAGAGTCTCCCGCTGGCGCTGATTTCCGCATGCATATGTTCAGGCGTGCTGACCTCGGCTTGCGATCAGTCGAAACCAGCACCTCCCAGTCCCTCGGGCACTGCGCCCGACGGGTCGCGCATCGAGGCGATGCGCGGTGACTGGCTCAAGCGTTGGAAGCAGTTCCCGGAACTGCCCGAGTGCACTGGTCTGGCCGAGTCAGACCGCAGTGTGTGCACCGACGCGATCGCGAAGCGCGATGCCTTGAAGGCTGGTGAAGAGAAAGCCGTTCCCGCCGCGGAGCACCTCAAGCTGGCGGCGGAGGCCGCCGACGCCGCAGCAGCGGCCGGCGAAAAGCTCGAGCTGACTTACATGCAGAAGTTGATGCTGCGCGCCGCTCCCAAAGCAGGGGAACCCGCTCCGAGCGGAGCGCCGAGCGCCGCGCCCGCTCCAAGCGTCGCCGCCGCGCCAAGCGCTGCTCCCGCACCTTCTTCGTCAGCCAAGAACGGTGTGATGGCGGCGGTCGAAGCGGCGAAACACGGTGAGTCTCGAGAGCGCGATCCGCTCCAGCTCGCTGGCTTTCAGTTCTTCAGCGCGGAGCGAGACGCGCTGCTGCGCATCGCCGGCTACATCCGCGAGGGAGCGCCGGACGATCGCGAGAAGGCGATCGAGTTGTTCAAGAAGCACGCTGAGCGCCACCCGAAGTCCGCCCGCGCGCGTCAGCTGCTCAATGAGGCCATCATCCTTGTTAGCGACAAGGCGCTTCGGGATCGCTTGCGAAAGATCCGCACCGAAATGGGCCCCGGAGCAGTACCTGCTCCGAGCGCCAGCAGTGAGAAAGAGTGACAGTCACAAAGAGCGACAGTCGGAAAGAGTGACAGTGAGAAAAGAGTGACCCAGGTGGTGGCGTGACGGTTGACGGAGGCAGCGGAAACGACCAGAACCCACGCCATGGCTCGTACCGTCAACTGCATCAAGCTCGGCCGTGAGGCGGAGGGACTCGACAAGCCCCCTTTCAAGGGCGACCTCGGTCAGCGCGTGTTCGACAACATCTCGAAGGACGCTTGGCGGGGCTGGCTCGAGCACTCGAAGATGCTGATCAACGAGTACCGGCTCGATCTCACCAGCGAGCAAGGTCAGCGGATCTGGATGACCGAGCTCGAGAAGTACTTCTGGGGTGATGGCTCGGAGCTCCCGCCCGACTTTGCTCCCGTAGACAAGGGCTGATAATCCGGCTGAGCGCCGGAGCATTGTCAGGCGCGAGCGCACCAAGTAGGCTCGCGCGCGATGCTCGAGACGCTGTCCAAGGACGACCGCCTGCTGTTGTTGAAGTTCGTGTGCGCCTTTGCGTGGGCGGACCTCCAGGTGCAGAAGCAGGAGCGTCAGTTCGTCCACCGCTTGGTCAAGCAGCTGAAGCTGGAGAAGGACGAGGCGAAGCTGGTCGACGGGTGGCTCGCCAATCCGCCAACTCCGGAGGAGGTCGATCCTGCGACCGTCCCCCGCAAGCATCGCAAGCTCTTCCTCGATACCGCGAAGAAGCTGATCGAGAGCGACGGCAACATCGATCCCAACGAAGCGGAAATCTTCGAGTTATTGGAACAGCTGCTGGTCTGAGCGGCGCCCGACTGGGGCGCTCTCCGGCCTTCGGGCCGACTCGAGTTGGCAAGCGCCGCTTGTTCGCGCTAAGCCCAGCGACCTGATGTTGCGCCCTCTCGCAGTCATCATCGCCGCGATGTACCTCACTCGGCCGGGCATGCCGTACCCGGAGGCTGAGCGCTACGCCAAGGTGATCCAGGCGGAGGCGAGGTCACGGGACTTCGATCCTCTGAGCGCTGTTGCGATCGTCCATTTCGAGAGCGGCCTGCTGCCCCACATGGTCAGTGACAACGGCGAGGACTACGGGCTAGGCCAGATCCGAGCTCGCTACATCGGCGCCTGCAAGTTCGATGAAGATCCGGTGAACCACCCCAGCGACGAGTGCAAGGCGGTCAAGTCGCAGCTACTCGAGGGTGAGGAAAACCTGCACTGGGTAGCGAAACTCATCTCGCGCAACCGGAAATTCTGTAAGGAAAAGACGGGGAGTGCGCTGTTTCAGCAGTGGCTCGCGAGCTATCAGGGCCTGAACTTCCCAAAGCAGAACCGCTGGTGCCAGCCAAAGAAGAAGACTTGGCGCGTGGTGAAGTACCACGCGGCGCTCAAGCAGGAGCTGTTTGCTGGCGGAAAGCTGAAGAAGAAGCATCGCGACTTGGTCGAGCAGAAGCGCAAGGAAGCCGAAGCGGAGCGTGGCGAAGACCCGAAGCAGCCGAACGAGGCTCCTCCCCCCGAAAAGAAGCCGCCGAGTAAGTCCAAGAGCAAGCAGAACGCCGCGCTGCGCTCCGCCAGCGAACTCGTGATGCGCGTGACGGAGCTCTAACGTCCGTTTGGGTTGGGGGGAGGTCAGCCTGTGAGCGACGCTAGGGCAGCGGACGCCGCTGTGAGTTCGGGTTGATCTTCGTCAGCGTAGAAGCCGCGATAAGACTCGGGCAGTAGCCTCGCGATGGCTAGGCCTACCGCGTGCATTTGAGTGCCGCGTTTCCCTTCGGAAGCTTCCACCAATGCCTCGGCGCTCAGCGGTGTACCCACCACGGCGTCGACATGCGTGGTGTGAGCATGCTCCTCGCCAATCGGGACCAAGTGCTCTGTGCCAGTGAGCGCTAGCGGAATGATCTGTGTCCCTGGTACCTCGAGGTAACGGGAGACCGCGCCTAGGGCAGGCTGCATGGCTGCGCTGCGACTCCGCGTACCCTCTACGAAGACGAGTAGGTGGTCCCCTGAACGCAGGCGCTCTTCGCAGGTACTGATCGTCTCCGCTGCCAGGCGCGCGACTTCACGACGCGGCATCACCGCTTCGCCGGATGCGCGACTAGGACTCTGCGGCAGCTTGATTGCACCGAAGCACAAGCTGCTGAAGCGCCTGAAGGCGTCAGTGAAGACCTTCGGCCCCGCGAGCACGCACAGTCGCTCTACGCTCGCGGCGTGCCCTTCGCGCTCGAGCAGATATGCGAACAGATTCGCGTCGGAGAAGGAGAGGTGATTGGCCAAGTACACGCTCGGCGTGCCGTGCGCTGGTAGGTGCTCCGCTCCGCGAAGCGTCGAGTCGGCCGTGACGGTGAGCTCACCGAGGGCGTAGTTGATGCGGCGCGCGAGGGGGTTCGGAGGGAAGTAGCCCCAGCCTTCGCCCGTGGTCATCAGGCGCTGCAACAACTCGCGCTGTGCGGTGTCGTCTTGCTCGGCGAGCAGAGACGTCAGACTGGAACGGACTTCCTCCGACAGAGCAGGCGTAACGAAGCTCGCTGCGGTCTCCACCAGCATCCGGACGCCGTCCTCGAGGGCCATGGAGGCGACCATAGCAGCACAACCAAGTCAGGGTACGCCCATCCGACGCAGGAACTTAGGAGCTTTCAGATGCTAGACTACGACCCACGCCTATGGACCTTGAGCGCATGCTGGAAAAGTGTCGCCGTGAGCAGTGGAGCGTTGAAGAGCTCGATTGGAGCGGCACCCCTCGGCCGATGTCTGCGGATGATGAGCGAGCCATCGTTCAGTACTTCACCGACATGGCGGGAATCGAGCGGCTGGCCGGAGCGCTGTTCGAAGAGCAGCGTCGCCGTGCAGACGACCCCACGCTGGAGGCGATCTTCGCGACCTTCGTCGAAGACGAGGAGCGCCATGCTCGGGCGGCAGAGCGACTCGCGCGTTACTACGACACCCGCAAGCTCCAGACCTACGAGATGAACAAGGCGCTCCAGCGCTTCCGTCCGCACTTCGTCGCCTCCGTGAAGTATCTCTCTGCGGAAATTGCAAACGCCTACATCACCAGCGGCGAGCTGATCCTGGATATCGCGCTGCTGCGTTCGATCAACGACTACGTGCACGACACGATGAGCGAACGGGCGATGAACCTGATCAACCGGGACGAGTCACGTCACATCGCCATCGACTTCCACATGATCGGCTACTACTCGTCGCAGGCTTACGCTGACAAGCTCTCCGCAGAGCCGCGCAAGCCGCTCAGAGTGCAGCTCTCTGCGCTGTGGTCGTTCGCCCACGTGCTGTACTACGGTGCCCCTTTTTTCCGCGGGGTATTCTTCAAGCCGATGCAAGTGGTGGACCCGACCGGCGTGCGCATGAAGGAGGCGTTCAAGCGCATCCAGCTGCTCAGCAAGAAGACCGGTGTGCGTCGCAGCGCCTTCGTGAAGTTCATGGAGCGCTTGCAAGATCAATACAACGACTCCGCGTTCACCCGCGTGGTGTTCGGGCGCGCCATCGAGCGTTTCCTGGGCGTCGGACCCGAGATGATTGCGCGGCTCTACGATGAAGCTGAGCGCGAACGCGCCTCCCGCATGAGCTACGAAGAACTCGCGGCGGACGCGCTACAGGCCAAGTTCGCCTGAGGTCGTAGCTGCTCAACGCGAGCAGGCGTCCTTGCTCTTGCACACGTTCGCGTCGCAGTTCCCCGAGTAGCACATGCTGTCTGTCTCGCAGCTGCCCCCGAGGCGTTGGAGGTTCCGACAGGTGCCGTTCACGCAGCGCGCGTAGGGCTGACACTGCGGGCCGAGGGCTTGTGCGCAGGGCTGGCCGGCTGCTGGCAGCTCTGTGCACGTCCCAGCGTCTGCACTCTCGAGTAGACAGTACGCGCTGTCTCCGCATCCGTCGGGAAACGCTGGAACGCAGCTCTGCCCCAGAGTCGAGAATCTTTGGCAGGTTCCAGACGTTCCGCCGCTTGGCACGCAAGTTAGATCGAGGGTGCAAAGCGGGCCGCCAGCGATATCGCACGCCTGTCCCTCATGAGTCGTGAAGAGGGAGTCGACGTCTTCGCAGCGGCCCGGAGCGTCTGCCGTTGCGCCGAAACAGAACGCACCGGCTGCGCAGGGCACGCCGCCTTCATCGCAAGCGGAGCCCTTCGTTAGCGGCGCTGCGCAGGTGCCTGCGGGCGCACAGACGAGTCCGCTGCCACAGGCAAAGTCGCCGCTGCATGGCGCTCCAGCGGCGCCGCGCTCAGTGCATTTACCCGGGCAGGAGCTCGCAGCGTCACAGTAGCGCGTGTTTCCGCACTCAGCGTCGACGTTGCAGTCCCCGCCGAGGGCCGTCGTGCCCTCGATGGTGTCGTCGCACACCTTGGGGAGACCCCCGAGCAACACGTCGCATTGACCGTTGGCAATCGCGTCGAGGCACGCGCGCGCGGCGGTCGGGTGATAGACGACGCTGCCATCGGCGACTCCAGCTGCTAGCGCCGGGTAGTCGCCATCCCTGAAGATTCGCCCCTGAAGCTGCTCGCAGTCTTCGTTCGGCACGTAGACCGCTGTCAGCTCCGCGCCGCAGCCGCTGAGGAGCTGACAGATCGAAGTGGTGAGCTCTGCTGGCAAATCCTCGAACGGGATGCCCGCGTCGCCACTCCCCGCGTCGTCGCTCGAACTACAACCCACCGCGAACAGGCCCAGCGCGACCGCTGTGGCTCCCAATCCCGAAAGCAAGCGCAACATGTCCACCAGTCTAGCAGGTGTTCAAAAACACCCTGCAAGCCCGCGACGAAGGGCTGTCACCGATGAAGCGTGGCGCTGCCTACCGAAGCCTTGTCAGGGCTTGGCTGAGGCTTTGCTCCCCGCCTTGGGCTTGTCTGCCGCGATCGCCGCTTCCGCAAGCTCCGCGAGCTCCGGATCCAGCTCGTCCTTCGCGGGCAGCGCACCCTTCTCGGTGGCGTTGCCTCGGGCCCAGACGTTGCGCTTGGTGTGCAGGAAGAAGACCGTGAACAGGCCGTACTCACCGAGCATCAGCAGCAGCAAGGAAAAGTGCGGAAAACCGTCGATGAAGAGCGAGATGGTGCGAGACAGCGGCATCAACAGCAGCACCACCACGAACAGCGTTGCATGGCGCTTCTCCGTGAGGATCTGCTTGTTGAGAACAGCGACGGCAGCTCCAAAGCCAATCGCGACGGCGCCCATGTAGCGCAGCTGGTTGAGCAGCGACGCGACGCCGCTCTGTTCCAGCATCTCGGTGCTGACGCCCACCATTTGCGCGGCATCCTTGGCGCCGATCAGCATCGCGCCACCCGCGCCAATGAACACAAGGACGTAGAGCCACAAGCAAATCCGAGCCAGCGCTTTCACGTCGTGCAGTATCTCACGCGGGCCGCGTCAACCCAAGCGCCGCTCACTGCCTGACTCAGGAAGCGCTCGGAGGCTCCGGGCCGTCTCCGGTGCCGCGGCTTCGCCCGTCTCGTTCTGGTGCAGCCGCCCGACCCACAACCCGGCTCCGGGCAACTAGCGCAAGAGCCCGCGTTTGCGGAAGTACGCGATGGCGTCGGAGAGCGTTTCCCCGAAATCGCGGTAGGTCGCGCCCAGCTCGAGGACCGATTTCTGGTTGGAGTAGAACCCGGGCTTGAGCGTGTACTCGAAGAAGGCGCTGGTCACTGGTGGCTCTTTTCCGCGCAGAAGTGCGATACGCTCCATGCCTCGTACCAGGCGCTTCGTTAGGCCCGTCGGTAGCCGTCGGATGGATCGGGTATCGCCAGACGCTTTCATGATCGCGCGCATCAGGTCGGCGTTGCTCAAGTTGTGCGCGGTCGCGATGTAGCGCTCGCCTGCTCGGCCCTTCTCCGCTGCGAGGATGTGCACTCGCGCGGCGTCGCGCACGTCGACGTAGCTCATACCGCCGTCCGTGGTCACCGCTGGTCCGGGGGTCTGAAGCGTGTTGATCACCGTCTGCCCTGTCGGCGTTGGCGCGATGTCTCCCGGGCCAAGCACCGCCCCGGGGCAAACGACCCGCACGTCCATACCCCAGGCGGCGAAGCCTTCGGCCACCTCCCGGGAGTGGTACTTCGAGCGGCTGTAGTGCATCTCGACGTCCCAGGCCTCGTAGGCTGAGCTCTCGTCGCCGAGACGCCCTGGCGCCGGTCTCCCCAAGGAAACAATGCTCGCGGTGTAAATGGTCCGCTCGACGTCCGCTCGCCGGGCCGCTTCAAGCATGTTGAAGGTGCCGCGAAGGTTCACCTCGTACATCGGGCGAGGGTCCAACATGAACGACTTGTAGATCGCTGCCGCGTGGAACAGCGTGTCGACGCCGCTGACCGCGCGTCGACAGGCTTCCAGGTCGAGCACGTTGCCCCGTTGGATCTCCACATCGAGGCCTGCGAGGTTGTCCGTAGGCTCATTCGGCAGCGCCAGCACGCTGACCTCTACGCCTCGCTCGAGCAGTAGCCGCACGATGGAACTACCCAGGAACCCGCAGCCGCCGGTGACCATTGCTCGCTTCACATTCCCTCCTGGATAAAGCGCTGAACCATGGGGCGCGAGGGTACTACAGGCCAGCGATCGGCCGCTCCCGGCTTCGGGAGACGCTCGGGATGCGTTTGACGCGGTCGCAATCTGCCAAGCCTGGAAGGTTGTTCCAAAGCCATGACGAACGTTTGCGTGTCGACGCCAAAGCAGCGGAGCGGCTCGTCTTTGGCCTGCTCTGCCTAGCGGCCGACCTGGAGCCTCCGCTAGAATGTGTTTCACCGCGCTGGGGTGTGGTTCCAGCGCTCAGCCTGCCGTGTTTCTCTGCGGCGCTGCATCGGAAGGACGAACAATGAGCGGCCTGATTGCCCCGGCACCAAGCGTTTCTCTCCAGCGCATGGCCTTCGCACCGACCCTGCTGGTCATCGCACTCGGACTCGCTGCGGTGGGCTGCGGCAGCGACGAAGCCGTCGAAGGCGAGGGCGCGGTTCAAGTGGGTTTCGACGACGCAACAATGCAAGAGCTGCATGAAGCAGGCGTCGACCGCTACATCGGCAAGTTCAAACCTGAAGAGGTCAGTGACTACGGCGAAGGGCTGTACGGCTTCCGCTTCGCCGCAGACGAACACGGACCCATCTGCCTGTGGGGTGATCCTTACGCCTTCGGCTTGCAAGACACTGGCTCCGAGGATCTGCTCATCTACCTGCAAGGCGGCGGCGCGTGCTGGTCAGAGCTGTGCTCCGCCAACACCAAGGCCGGAGATCGGGTACCCACGCTTGGCTGGACGGATCCCTCGACGGAGCAGAATCCCTTCTACGGCTACAACATGGCCCACGTCGCGTACTGCGATGGGTCGGTGTTCAGCGGGGACAACGAGATCGATCAGGGCGACGGTACCATCCGCTATCATCACGGCCTCGCGAACCTGACGGCCGCGATGGATGTGCTCAAGGAGCGCTATCCCGAACCAAAGCGCATCGCGCTCGTTGGCTCGAGCGCCGGAGGCTACGGCACCATCATTGGCACCGCGGCGGTGCGCATGCAGTGGCCAACCGTGCGCCTCGACGTGATCAACGACGCAGGGCTCGGCCTGACGAACCCTGAGCGCCCCGAGACCCTCGAGAAGTTCAAATCCGAGTGGAAATTTGACCAGTTCATCCCAGCGTCTTGTGAGACCTGCCAGGAGGGGCAGTTCTCCGAGATGATCGCCTGGGCACTGGACCGCGACCCGAGCCTGCGGGTGGGGGCGTTCTCCTCCTACGAGGACGCCGTGATCGGCGGTGTCTTCCTCGGCATGGACGGCGAAGCTTTCAAGGCGCTCTTGCTGAAGGAAACTGGGAGCATTCACGAGCGTAGCCCGGAGCGCTTCAACCGCTTCTACATCTCGGGGTCCCAGCACACTGCGGCGATCGGCCTCTACGACCACGAGGTGGACGGCATGTTGCTCACCGATTGGGTTGACGAGATGCTGGTTGAGGACCCGAAGTGGCCAGATCTGCTACAGACTGAGGACTGATGTCCCTACGCAGCCTCGGCCTCCCAGACAACGTCTACTCCTACTTGCTCGAACACTCCCTGCGTGAGCCGGAGGTGCTCGCGGCCTTGCGTCAAGAGACGGCGGAGCACCCCGCCGCGCGCATGCAGATCTCACCTGAGCAAGGGCAGTTCATGCGCTTGCTGGTCGAGCTCATGGGGGTGAGGCGCGCCATCGAGGTCGGCGTGTTCACCGGCTACAGTTCGCTGAGTGTGGCGCTGGCCATGCCAGAGGACGGCAAGCTCCTGGCGTGCGACGTGAACGCGGAGTTCACCGCGATCGCCAGGAAGTATTGGGAGCGCGCCGGCGTCAGCCACAAGTGTGAGCTGGTGCTCGCTCCGGCCGCGGAGACCCTCAAGGCGCGGCTCGCTGCAGGCGAGGCAGGTAGCTACGACATCGCCTTCATCGACGCGGACAAGGGCGGTTACCTGACCTACTACGAGCACTGCCTCGAGCTCTTGCGCCCCGGTGGCTTGATCCTCGTAGACAACGTGTTGTGGAGTGGCGCCGTCGCGGACCCTTCGGATCAAGACGAGGACACCGTGACCATCCGCAAGCTCAACGAGCATCTTCACCAAGACGAGCGCGTGAGCGTGAGCATGCTGCCGCTGGGCGACGGCCTGTACCTCGCGCGCAAGCGCTGAACTCGCTGCCTAGCGCGGACGCCTGTGTTGCCGCGCGGAAACCCGTGCGGGCTCTCAGTTTGCCTGCAGGTGGGGCAATGCCCACTCGCAGAAAGCCTCGAAGTAAGCCCGCAGGCCATCGCTCTGGTCTTTCCACTGGCAACCGAGGAACTCGTGGAAGAGCTGCACCGCCAGGGCACCGGCGGGGTACACCTCGGAGGCGCCTGGGCGCGACGCTTCCCACTCCGCTTGGCCCCAGGCGGCAGCACGTAGGTCGCTGCCGAGCGCCGGTCCGAGTGCCATGCGCTGGTACGAGACGGCGCCCGCTGCCTGGGTCACGAGGTTCAGGCTGCGCCCGGGGTCGTCGATGGTGTCGAGGGTCATCACCGCGCAGCCGGCAGCGTAGTTGGCTGCCAAAGCGGCGTAGCGCAACACCACGGTGGTGGCGTGGCGGTCGAGGCCTGTCTCGGCCTTGCGCTCCATCACCCGGAGCGTTGCTTCCACCGTCTCGCTCGTGCGTTTCTCTGCGGCAACGATGGCGTTGAAGGCTTCGCTGCGTGCCTTGCGTACAGCCTCGATGCTGGCCTTGCCTTGGACCCAAGCGAAGGCCACTTGAAGCTGATCGAGTAGTGGGCGGTTGGCGCCTGGAGGCATCGACTGGCGCAACGCGTAGTCGGCGAACGTCAGGCAAAGGTGGACCAGCGCGCGGTGCGTTTCATCGCCGCGTGCGCAGATCTTCGCGGCGCGCTCGATGGGGAGAGGAGCCGCGCCGGTGATTTCTTCGCCTTGGTGGACGATGCGCAGCTGGAGCTTGCGCTTGATTCCTGGGCTTGCCATCGGCGCGTCCTATACGACACCCTGCGGCTCACGCATGCGCTTTGTGACGCCAGATCCGGCGCTTGGCGAGGGACGCCAGCACACAGCGAGGCTGACCGCCAAGTACTTCTGCTGCAACGCAGGCGCGGCTTGCTGTGCGTTCCTTCTGGCGGCTTGGGGAGCGAGCGGCTGCGAGCGCTCAGAGCCTGGTCAGGAGCTACTCGCCGCCTCAGCCTCCGCGACTCTCGACAGCGCTGAAGCTGCGCTAGCGACTCCCAGCGGGAGCCCAGGCAGTGGGGCGCACCTCCCCCCCAAACCCGGAAGTAGCGCTGAAGGGACCTCGAGCAAACACCCGGCGACGCTCGCGGACCCGCTGAATCCAACGCGACCGTTCTCCGCGACGCAGCAGACGTACTTGCCGCTGGCGAAGGACTGGCGCGACGCGCTGCCCGCAAAGGAGCTGCAGTTCATGGCGAGTCCGGCGGAGCGCGGTGGCGTCTTGCCCTGTGAAGCGCCGGATCCCGGCTTCGGCGTACATGAGCCAAGGTGGATCCACGTGCAGCCGATGGGGAACTTCATCGTGCCGAAGCACCTGAAGCTGGACGAGAGCGGCGGCTTCGATTTGGTCGTGCACTTTCACGGTCAACGGCCAGCGAGCAAGGAGCTAATACGCACCGGCGAAGACCTGGTGTTCCTGGGGGTGAGCCTGGGCATCGGCAAAGCGTACGCACCGCCGTTTCACGACGGAAAGCTGTTCCTGCAGCTCATTAGTGGTGTGGAAAAGGAACTGAGCAAGCGCTTGGGCCGCGCGGCTCACGTGCGTCGCATGGCGCTCTCGGGCTGGAGCCGGGGGTTTGAAGCGATTGGTGAGGTGCTCACTCAACCACTCGCTGACAAGGTAGACGCGCTCATCCTGCTCGACAGCTTTCATGGCTCCCGAGACCTGGAGGCGCGCGCCCTGCGCCTCGCGCCGTTCGTCGCGTTCGGGAAAGCCGCGCTGACGGGTAAGCGCTTCTTCTTCTTGAGTCACTCGGCGATCCCCACGGAAGACTACGCATCCACTACGGAGACGGTGCACTGGTTGGTGTGGGAGCTCGCTGGCAAGCCCATCCCTGCGCAGCGCAAGGACCCTCTGGGGCTCCAGCTCACAGACTTCTACAGCGCTGGCGACTTCCACGCCCGCGGCTACGCAGGAAACGGCAAGCTCGACCACTGCGCGCACTTCGGTGTCTACCCTGATGCGATCCGCGCCGTGGCTGAGCGCTGGCGCCGCACGACCGCGGCGCCCGAAAAGCTCTAAGCGTTTGAATCCGCAGGGAACTAGCAGCCGGCGATGCCCGCGAGCTCTTGAGCGGTGAAGCCCATCAGGTGCAGGAGCGCGTCGAGACGGCCTTCGTTGTGGTTCAGGCTCATGTCGGCCACTGCCTGGAGCTTCGGCTTGGCGCGGTACGCGATGCCCAGGCCAGCCGTTTGCAGCATGAAGATGTCGTTGGCGCCGTCACCGATGGCCACGGTTTGCTCGAGGCGCACCTCATAGGTCTTCGCCATGTCCTTCAAGAGCTGCGCCTTGCGCTGGGGGTCGACGATGGTGCCCAGCACGTTGCCGGTGAGCAGACCATCCTTCACCTCGAGCTCGTTGGCGAACGCGAAGTCCAGGCTGAAGCGCTGGCGGAGTTCGTCGACGAAGAAGTCGAAGCCGCCGCTCACGAGGCCCACGCGGAAGCCCAGGCTCTTCAAGATCTTCACGAACGTCTCGGCGCCGGGGTTCAACTCGAAGCGATCGCTCAAGCTGCGCGCGCGCTCCATCGGGAGCCCTTCCAGCAGCTTCACGCGTTCGCGGAGCGCGCCGGAGAAGTCCAGCTCACCAGCCATGGCGCGCTTGGTGATCTCGGCTACGCGATCCTTCACGCCGCACAGCTCCGCGAGCTCGTCAATGAACTCGCCGTTCACGAACGTCGAGTCGACGTCCATGCACACCAGGCGCTTGTTGCGGCGGAATATGTCGTCGCGCTGCACAGCCATGTCGACGTGCAGGCGGGCTCCCATGGCGAGCAGATCCCCACGCAGCTCCATCACGTCGGTGTCGGTGAGCTCCTTTTCCTCGGAGTCAGCGATCAGCTCGACGCCGCTGAAGCCGTCGTCCGAGAGCGGGCGGATCTGGCGGATGTTCAGGTTCTTGCCGGCGATGTAGCGGGTGATCTCGGCGAGAGACGAACCGTCACCCAGCGCGCCGAGGAAGCTGACGCACAGCGCGCTGCGGGGAGGGAACGGTGTCTCCTCCATTTCCGCGGTGAAAGGCGCGACGTCCACCTTCAGGCCCAAGGCGCTGACGGAGAACAAGATCTCACGCAGGGCGCCGGAGGTCGTCGGCAAGTCGATCACCGCGCTCAGGTTCAAGTAGCCGTGGAGTACGGACTGGCCGATGTTGACGAGCCTCGCGTGCTCCGACGCGATGACTTCGGCGAGCTTGGCGGTAACGCCAGGGCGGTCGGGCCCGGCGACGTGGAGGATGATGCGATCGTTCTGTGCCATGGCTTTGGACTCCAGTTCACGGAGCAGGCTCCCAATAACGCGCTGCCAGAGCGGGCCGCAAGCTCACGGGCGGGAGGCCCGGGGCGAGCCGGCCAAAGCCCAGGAATTTGAGCGGCTCGGGAGGAATTTCACTCTGAGTGAACGCAGGATGGCGCCAGCTGTGGGCGTTGTGTCAGGCCGCGTACGCGCTTGCGCGGCTATGCTTCAGTCAAATGGCGACCCAGAACTCGAAATGGATCACCGTGTTTCGAAACCGCCTGCGCGCTGACGCGGGCACTGACTACGGCGACGTCGCGACCCGCATGCGTGAGCTGGCGAAGAGCATGCCGGGCTACGTGAGCTTCAAGACCTTCACCGCGGAAGACGGCGAGCGCGTGAGCATCATCGAGTTCGACTCCCTCGAGAGCTTGCTCGGTTGGAAGAACCACCCAGAGCACCGCGCGGCTCAGGAACGTGGGCGCGAGGCCTACTACGAGGAGTACTCGGTGCAGTCCGCCGAGGTCGCCCGGGAGTACCGCTTCCGCCTCGAGCGGGACGCCTGAAGACTCTGCGCTCCACGGGAACGCATTGTTGCCGCGCTTGCTAGGCGCTGCCCAGTGCCGCCACACTCATCGCTGCGCTCGAGAGTGTGGGTGCGGAAACGGCTCGCTGAAGATGAAACAGATCCCACGGCGTGAGGTGCTTGGCAACTTGGTCACCTTGGCTTCTGCCAGCGTGCTCGGCGCAGGTGGGCTCCTGGGTTGCGACACGGGAGCGCCCGAGGCGCGCTCCGCGACGCGCACCACTCAGCCGCTGCCAGCACGCCGTGTGCCACGCCAGTTCCGCAGCATGCCCACGGCTGAAGGCCGCGGCGCGATCGTGCATCGCATCTTTCCTGTGCCGGGCTTCCGTCACCTCGATCCGTTCGTCGTGCTCGATGACTTCGAGGTCGCACAACCTGCTGGTTTTCCGGATCACCCGCACCGTGGGTTCGAAGCCTTCACCTACATGATCGAGGGCGCGTTTCATCACAAGGACAACCTGGGCAATGACAGCATCATCACTGCGGGCGGTACCCAGCGCTTCACTTCAGGCAGTGGTGCGCGCCACTCGGAGATGCCTGGTGCAGGCACGAACAATCGGGGCCTGCAGCTGTGGGTGAACCTCCCGCGCATCAAGAAGCAAATCGACCCGAGCTACGCCGGGACGCCCCATCAAGAGCTGCCGCTGATAAAAACCGCAGGGAAAACCACCCGACGCATCGTGGGTGAAGGCTCGCCCGTCAAGCTCGAGACAGCGGTGTTCTACGAGGATGTGAGCCTCGACGCCGGCTCGACCCACTCGGTGAGCCTGCCTGAGGACAACAACCACTTGCTCTACCTGATCTCCGGGGAGGTTCAGGCCCAGGGCGTGAAGCTCGCGATGCGCGAAGGCATCCTCCCGCTCTCCGGGCAGCTCGACATCTCAGCGAGGCGCCCCTCGCGCTTCGTGGTTTTGAGCGGGCGTCCCCATCGCGAGCCGATCTACCTGCGCGGCCCGTTCGTCGATTAGGCGCGCGGACGTCTCGCAGGGTGCAACCTTTGCACATCAGTGCCCGACTTCAGGTCAGGATCGATCGGGGGTGAGGCGCGCCGCTTCTGCACCCGTGCTCCAACGTGAGGCGCAGATAGCCTCGCGCTTCTCAGTGTCGAGTTCAGCCGTTGACGATGGCATCCCGACGTGACAGAGCCGGCCCATGTCGATGCGCGGTTTGCGACGAGTGGTGATGCTGTCAGTGCTGGGTTTCAGCTGTATCAGCGCCGCTCACGCCGAAGAGGGGAAACAGAAGGAAGCGGCACCGGAAGCGAGCGACGTGCCCGACGATGTGCCGAGCGATGCCGATGACTCCGACGACGACTCCAAGTCAGACGAGAACGATGGCGACGACGCAAAGTCCGACGACGACGCAAAGTCCGACGACGACGCAAAGTCCGACGACGACGCAAAGCCCGACGACGACGCAAAGCCCGACGACGACGCAAAGCCCGACGACGACGAAGACGAGAAAGAAGATCCGATCGTCTCGTTGAAGGACAGCCGTGAGTTCCGTGTCGTGGCGCGCAGCTTGCGCCTCAAGGAGTCGAGCGCGGCGCGTCTCCGCGAGGTAGCGAACCTGTATCGCAAGGCCACGCGGCAGAAGTTGGTGGTGACCGGAGGCGATCGCACCGCTCAGCGCCAGGCAGAGCTGATGTTCAAGAAGCTCAAGTCGGGCGAGGACGTGATCAAGCTCTATGCCCGTACCGATTTGGCGAAGGCCATCGTCGAGGTCTACAAGGATGCTCGCGCCGAGGGCGTGACCCGCAAGGGCACGATCATCCGCATGCGCAAGCTGATCCAGCAGCAGATGGATGAAGGCCAGTTCATCTCACGGCACCTGAACTTCACCGCTGCGGACGTGCGCTCCCGCGGCCTGACCGCCGATCGCATCAAAGCATTGCGTGAAGCCGTGAAGGCCGTCGATGGCGTGTCGCTGATCGACGAGCGCGACGGCGCCGCGCCCTGTTTTCACCTGAGCCTCTGACCCCAACGCTGTGTGCCCGCTTGAGCGGGCACCTACGCTTGCAGTGCCCGCTTGAGCGGGCACTCTGGAGGGATTGGCGCGCCTCGTCGGTAGCGTTCTAGGAGCGCCTTCGAGCGCTGCGCCAGTTGTCGCCGCACCTCACGGCGCATGCCTTTGACGCGTGGAATTTTCATGTCGTCGTAGGCCGTGGTCTGGTGGCGCATCCAGGCGATGGTCGCGGCGCGGGCGCGCTCCTCGATGGAGATGCGCTTGGTGCGCGCGACGGTGCCGCTGCCCACAGGGGTCGCGTGGCGAGCGATGGCGCTCGCCATTTGCTTGGCGAGCGCGGCGTGCTGCGGCGCAAACTCGAGGAAGTCGAAGACTTCGCGCTCGAAGTCTTCGGCGTACTCCGCTTGCTCGGTCTCGCGCTTGGCCCGCGCTGCATCGAGCTTGCGTCGGTACGCTGGATCTTGGCGTTCGGCCGCGAGCGCTGCCGTGATGCGCTCGACGCGCTCCGCCGGCGCCCAGATCCCCCGGGAAAAGAGCTTGCGGCCCTTTTTCTCCTGCACCAGCCAGTGGTCGCCTTCGGCCTTGATGCGCCGACTGAGCGCTGGGTCTCCCGGCGGCACCAGCACCCAGTCGCTCGGCGCGACGCGGTACTCACCGGACTCCGTCTTCACCTCGCGGGGGGAGCGGCCGGGGGCGACGATGCTGCCTGGCTTGGCTGTGCTCTTTGGAGCGGACATCGCGCCGACGTATCACACGTCGCGCGGACCTGTCACGGCTAGGCCGCGCAGCGAGTGAGGTCGCTGCTTCGATGCGTGTGAGACGCTGCAGCGCCTCTGCGCCAGGCACCGGGACGCACGCCGAAGTGACGATAGAAGGCGCGGCTGAGCGCGAACTCGGAGTCGTAGCCCACCTCGTCGGCGATGGCGGCGAGGCCCTCGTCGGTCTCCAGGAGTAGCCGCGATGCCTTTTCCATGCGGAACTCGCGAAGCACACTGAGCGGCGGCTTACCGAGCGCCTCGTTGAAGCGACGGTTCAACACAGGGCGTGACGTGCCGAGCTCCTTCGCGATCGACTCAACCGTCCAGCGGGTGTCGGGACGAGCGCGGAACAGCTCGAGGGCCGCACTCACCAATGGATCCGCGTCGCCCGCGATCTCCGACTCGGCTTCCGCGGCGGGCTCGATGTGTTCCTCGCTGTACGGTTGTTCGCGGTCTTGCCCCATTGGCTGATCATTGCGCCTCACCCCCGACCCGCAAGCCCCGAGCGTTTTGGGTATGCGATTGCGTGGGTTTTGAGCGCCTTGGTCATGGGCGAAACGCGCGAAGTCCGTCAGTTCTCAGGCATGCCTAAGAAGAGCGAGCCTGACAGAGATCCCAAGAAGCCCGAGGCCTCGCGCATGGCGCAGCTCGGTGAGCGCTTGTTCGCGACGCGTACCTTGCTGGTGTTTGGGGAGATCACGATGGATGTGGCGGAGCTCACGAGCGCGCAGCTCCTCGCGCTGGCGGCGGACGGTGATCGCCCGATCCGCCTGGTGATTCACTCGCCGGGCGGTCATGTGGAGAGCGCTGACACGATCTTCGACTTGGTGCGCGCCATCCCAGCGCCAGTGTCGATGATCGGGACCGGTTGGGTCGCGAGCGCAGGTGCGTTGATCTACTCGAGCGTGCCTCGAGAGAGGCGGTTCGCCTTACCCAACACGCGCTTCCTCTTGCACCAGCCCCTTGGCGGTATGAGTGGTCCCGCTGCAGACGTGGAGATCGAGGCGCGTCAGATTGGTCTCATGCGGAAACGCCTGATCAAGACCTTTGCTGAAGCGACGGGGCAGACGGAAGAGCGGATCGAGCGTGACAGCGATCGCAACTACTGGCTCACTGCACCGGAGGCCGTCGAGTACGGCTTGGTGGGACGCGTGATCAGTGGGTTGGGGGAGGTGTGATGTCGGGCCGCTGATCGCTACTCGCTGGCCGAAGAGGTCGGCAATGCCAGGGTTCTCGCCTTGACTGAAGCTTCCAAAATGTAGTGCGGAAATAGTGTTTGCAGCGATTCCACGGGATGCTTCGCGGCCGGGCTAGCGAGGGACCGACACCATCGCCGTGCGCTCGCCCTGATGCGCCGGATCGTCCTTGCGGAACAGCAGCGTGAAGGCGATGAAGCCGACCCACAATGCGGCGAGGTGATGCAGCATCGGCGCTCCTCCGAGGCGCTCGAACAGCGCGCTCGAGACGGGCGGACCTATCAGCATGCCCGCGGCGTAGAACGCGTTGTAGATCGCGGTTGCGCGGCTGTAGTCCTTTGAAGGAACCACCAAGCCCTGGAGGGCGAGGCTCATGGGGGAAATGCTGGCGAGGGTGGCGCCAGCGACGAACACCGCGCCGAGCATCAGCGGGAAGCTGTCGAGCCAAGCAAACGAAGCGATCATCACGGTGCCAATGATCGCGAGGGTGCGCATCGTGATCAGGTGCCCGAAGCGATCCCCGATACGGCCCGCGGGATTCGTAAACAGCACCATGCCGAGGGCGAAGCATGCAGTGACGTAGATCGTGTCTGCCTTGCTGACGTGCTTGTCGGTCATCAAGAACAGCGGCAGAAAGAGCACGACGCTGGCCTGGAAGTAGCCGTACGCGAAGGTCGCGAAGCAGCTGGTCTTGATACGCCAGAGCACACCCAGGCTGCCAAGCTCCTTGGGTTCATGGGATGGGTCTACGGCTGCACGCTCTGGCTGAGCTTCGACGGACTCTGCAGCGTCAGGCGCCGCGCGATCGTCGGTGCCTATTTCCGCGTGGCGACTCAGGAAGACGAGGAAGTAGACGGCCACCGCAAGGGCCAGCGCGCCTGCGACGCTGAAGGCGGCTGACAGCGGCCACACGGTAGCCAAGCCTCGGCTCACCAGAGGCCCTAGGATGTAGCCCAGCGCCATGAAGACGGCGTACAAGCTGGTGACGAGCGCCTTCTGACCCGGCTGCGCGCGCGCCAGGAGCACTGTCTCACAGCTCACCCAAATGCTGACGGACGCAGCTCCGTCGATGAACCGGAGCCCAGCGATACCGTAGAAGTTGGTTACGTGGGGAAACGCCAGAGTCACCACCGCGTAGGCAGCTACGGCACAGGTAACGAGCGCTTTGGCTGAAAAGCGCCGAATCAATGCGCCGGCGGGGATGCTCAGGCAGACGATGCCGCCTGCGAAGGCAGCGGCCAGGTTGCCAATCTCGCGCTTCTGGAAGCCGCGCTCATCGAGGTACACCGCGATCACGCTCAGCGCGACTCCGTACGCCAGCCCGAGCGCCAACGTGCCCAGGTACACGTGACGAATGTCCGGGTCTTTGAGGGGATTGGTCGAGCTCACGGCGGCACCGTCGTACTACAAACGCGAACGGGCGCGAGACTCCTCGCGCCCGTTCACTACTTCGTTGCCTCGCGCTACCTCACTCGGCGGCGATCGGCGCTGCCTCGGCGGTGTTCGCGGCGCCGCCGAAGCGCAGCTTCACCTTTCCTAGCAACGACTCCGCGGCTTCCGGCGCGCGCTCCTTGGCGATCTCGAGGAGCTCCGCGCTCGCCTGCAAGCTCAGATCCGCTGCGGCCTTGGCGCGGCTCGGCCCGTTCTCAAGCCAACCCTTGGTGGTTGCGCCGAGCCAGCTCGCCGCGCCCTTCGCCCCCCGCACCACGCGCTGCACGCGCGTGGTCTGCATGCGATCGATGATCTCGTGCGCGGCGTCGGTCGCGGTACTGCCCGCCTTGTGGGGGGAGCGATGCAGGGCGTTCGCGTACTTCGGGTGCTCCGCGAGGTATGCGCGCAGCTCGTCTTCCGTGATACCGGCGTCCTTCAGTGCCTTGGCGAACTCGTCCGCCGCAGCCTGCTTGGCCTTGAACAGGTACATTTGCACGCGGGAATAGAAGTTCACCGCGCCGTCGCCGCTGGTCTCCACCGCGCAGAAGATGGTGCCGGGGAAGCGCTCACCGATCAGCGACTGCACGCCGTCGCTGACGCTCGAGCTCGGCATGCAACCGAAGGGCTTCACGCTGAGGGTCATGTTGGCCTTGTTCTTGACCACGTTGAGGATCAGCTTGCCGACCTCCATGTGACCTTCACCGCCGCGCAGATCGTTGTTGTAGAACGGCATCGCGACCTCGGCGACTTCGTCCATGTCAGGCAGGTGGTAGTCGTAGAAGCCTACGGCGCGGGCGAAGGTGTGGAAGATGACGCGCAGCGCGCGGTCAGCGACCAGCAGCGCGACGCGACGAGTGAACACGCCATACTCGCCGAGCTCCGAGAGGCCGCTCTTCGCGGTATCGACGCCTCGCAGATCTTTGCGGTTCTCCGTGTCGAAGCTGACTTCCCAGATGTTGTAAAGCAGCCATGCCGTGAGGAACTGGATGTCACACTCGGCGCCTTCGGTCTCCACGAAGCGCTGCAACGCGTAGTTGCCGTCGCCTTCAGTGGTCATGGCCCAGAACTCACCAATGATGGCGACCTTCGGCTTGAGGCGCAGGCGGTCCACCGGGATGGCTTCGAACCACTTGCGGCTGCGGCGTAGCGCGAGGAGCACCGACTTGCCCGCCTTGAGCGCGTCGTAGCACTCCTTCTTGGCGCGCTCGACGACCTCGTCGGTCTCGCCCTTGTTCACCTCGTAGGGGCGGATGCGGTAGGCCATGCCGTTGATCACGTCACCGGCCAGCAGGCTGCGCACCAAGGTGATGAAGAACTTCGGGTTCATCTCGAGCCCGCTCTCTTCGCCCGTTGCTTGGCTCAAGCCGCCTTGCTGCTGGAACAGCATCACGCGGAAGCCGTCGAAGCCAGCGTCGCGCAGCGCCTTGCGGTACTCCGTCACGTACATGCCGAAGCGACAGGGGCCGCAAGCGCCGGCAGTCAGGAACACGAACTTGTCGATGATCTCCTGGCTATCCATGCCCTTCTTGTCGCGCAGCTCGATTAGGAACTTCACGAGGTTCCCCACGGTAAAGTAGGTGGGGTTACACTGAGCGCGGTTGCCGAACTCCTTGCCAACCTGGAGAGCCGCGTTGTCCGGCACATCCATCGCGATCACGTTGTAGCCGAGGCTCTGCAGGCCGCCTTCCACCAGGTAGTCGTGGGCCATGGTCAGGCCGCCGACGAGCAGCGTGATCTTGGCCTTTTCGCTCTTGGTGAAGCCGAGGTCCGCCATGTCCTCGATCCACTGCTTCTCGTCTTTGAGGCCGAGGCGTTCGCGTTCTGTGGCTTCGAACTTTGCGAGCTCCGCGTCCATGTCGAAATCGCCGCCCACGACGGGCAGGCTGCGCTTGGTTCCGAGGTCGATGTGCTGTGTCATGTCAGGTTCCCTCTTTGATTCCTTGCAATCGCTTCACTCGGCGGCCGTCGCGCCGCGCTCGTTAGGAAGTTTGGTGGGGACGATGCTGCCGTCCTCTTGCTTGCGTCCAAGCCGGACCATGCCCTTCGGCAGCTCCGGTGGCTTTTCTAGTCGGGTCTCGTAGGCGAGCACGCGCGAGCGGACCTCGGCGATCTGTTCGGCGATCTCGTTGTCGCTCTCACGCACACCCAAGAGCTGCTTCCGCTTCATCTCGAGCAGCTCCAGTCGCTTCTTGTCGATGGCGTGGCTGAGGGCGTCGCGCTTGCGCGAGACGTCCTCTAGGGCCTCTTGGCGCAGCCGCAAGGAGTGAGCGTAAGTCTTCACGCGGATCTTGATGCTGCCGCCTGGCTTGTTTGCGTCCAGGTCGTGGAGCGCCGCGGAAGGCGTGCGTGCTGTCTGGACGATCGAATCCACCATGCCGTAGGTGGGTGCGTCGTGGCCGCATTTGAAGCTCGAGAGATCGAGCACGCAGACGTTCGGGTGGTGCGCGGCGAAGCTAGCTGCCCAGACCTTCTGCGCGCTGTTGGCGGAGTAGTTCTCCGGCCACACGTGGTTCAGCTCCAAGGGGTCTTTGATGAGTCCCGACTCCAGCTCCTTCTTGAAGTAGCGTGAGAGGTACTCCTTGTCCTTCGGGATGCTGCGGATGCTCAGGATCGGGTACCCCAGCACCTGGAATTCCTCGGGGATACCGTGGTTGAGGCCCGGGTCCGAGTGATAGGGGCGGTTCAGCACCAAGATCGCGATGCGGTTCTCCGCTTCGACGGTCTCGAGGATCGCGCGACCCTTGTCTTGGAGATCGAGCTCGAAGGCTTCGAGTGCCTTGAAGGCCTCGCGGCACGCGTGGTCGTTCTCGTCTTCTGTCACGCCCAGGCGCTCCGCCCAGGTCTCGAACATGCGCCGCGTCAGGAGCAGGGGCTCGGCGAAAGACAGCGCCGGGCTCAGGTACTCGATGTTCCGTACGGCAAAGAAGTCGAGCTCCTTCGTGAACGCCGCCTTCATCACATCCGGCGTACCCGCGACGATGGGACAGCTGGTGTTGTCCATCGTGTCCTTCACGAACGAAGGCACATGCGTGAGGATTGGGAAGAAGATGTAGTTCAGCGGGCGCTTACGCTCGGGTTCATGCTTGTGGAAGAGCAGATTGTGGATGTGCGCCTGCGCGACCTTCGAGGGGAAGCACGGGTCGATGCTGCCGTACTTGCCGCCCTCGACCCACATGTCCTCGTCGGTGTGCTCGCTGAAGATGACGTTCGTCTTCGGGATGCCGAGCGCCTCGAAGTACGCGCGGAAGAACGGCGCCGTGGAGTAGATGTTGAGCACCCGAGGCAAGCCGATGCGGATGTTCTTGCGTTTCCGTGCGGCTTCTTCGCTCGAGCGCTGGAAGGGTCGAGTTACCGTACGACGCTTGATACGGAAGAGGCCCTGGGTGACCTGGACGTCTTCAACCGGGCTGCCCGCCTCGGGCATCGCCTCGCCCTTGTAGAACGAAGCAAACGCGCGCTTCGACTCGTAGTCCACCAGGTTCGGGAACTGCTTCGCCGTCTTCTTGCGCTCGGCGACCAGGTCGAGCATCGCCTCCTTGCTCTCCACAGTGCCCTTCTCGCAGGAGAAGCCGGCGATGTAGCGGCTAGTCGAGCCGTCGGGGCGCTTGGTGTCGATGAACGTGCGCTTGCACTCGTTCGGACAGAAGTGACAGACGGTGCTCTCGTCGGTGGTGGTCTTGTAATCGAGATCCAGCGTGGCCTGGATGCCGATGTAGCGCGAGGTGCCGGTACGCTTGTAGCGCCGCAGCGTTTCCATCGCTGCGCCGATGGCGCCGGCTTCTCCCGTGTGAGGATGGACGTACACCTCGGCGCCGGGCACGCGCTCCTTGATGTAGTCGACCTGCGCCTTGACCGCCGCGAGGTTGTACTGCGTGCCGCCCTGGAGCACGAACTTTCTCCCCAGGGAAGCGAGTCGGGGGATCTGCACCACGTACTGCCATACGTTCTTCGGCAGCACCTGGGCGAGCCCGGCGAGCAGCTCCTGCTTCTGATAGCCTTCCTTCTGGAAGTTCACGCGGTCGCTATCGAGGAACACCGCGCAGCCGTAGCTGAACTTCGGCGCTAGCTCCGCTTGGAAGGCGACCTCCGCGTAGTCCGTGACTGGCAGACCGAACTGGTCCGCCATTGCCTGCAGCAGCATGCCGTTGCCGGCGCTGCAGGAGTTCGAGAGCTTGAAGTTCTCGATGTCGCCGTTCTTCATGAACAGCACCTTGATGTCCTGTCCGCCGATGTCGCAGATCACGTCGACGTCGCCGAAGAAATGCACGGCGCTCATCATGTGAGCCACGGTCTCGACGATGTTTACATCGGCGAGCACCGTTTCCTCGAGGACATCGGCTGCGTACCCGGTGGCACCAAAACCGATCACCTCGAGCTTTGCACCTTGGCCCTCCACTTGCTCGCGCAAGCTGGTGAGCAGCTCCTTCGTGTCGAGGATCGGGTTCCCCTTGGAGAGCTGGTACGCCTTCGCGAGGATCTCCCCATCTTCACCCACCAGCACGGCCTTGCTGGAGGTCGAGCCGCCGTCGAGGCCGATCACCGCGCGCACCGACTGACCGGGCTCGAACTTCGCTGCGACGAACTTCGGGATCTTGTAGGTGTCGACGAAGCTCTCGGTCTCGCTCTGATCGGCGCTGAGCGGTGGGCCCGCTTGTTCACCCAGCCGTTCACGGCGCCCATGGGTGATGAAGTTCTTGAGGTCGTCGAGCCCCTTGAACCGCCCGACTTCGCTCTGATCCGTGCCGACCTCCGCCTTGCCAAAGGCAGCAGCGCCGAAGGCCGCGTACAGCTCGGCGTTCTTCGGCACGAAGATCAGCTCCTCGATCGGCACGTCCTTCGGGAACTCGTAGCCGCGGTCGCGCCACGTCTCTGGGATGCGCTTACGCCAGCAGTCCTGCAAGAACGGCAGATAGGTGTTCGGGCCACCGAGCAACAGCACGCGGTCCTTCAACGTGTTTCCGCGGGTCAACACGCTCAGGTTCTGCATCACGATGGCGTCTGCCAGCGAGTTCAGCACCTCGTCCTTCGGGATGCCCGCCTTGACCAGGTTCACGATGTCCGTCTCGGCGAACACGCCACACTTCGCCGCCACGTGGTGCAGCTTCTCGTCGTCGAAGCGCAGCTGATTGGCGAAGCCCGGCTCGGCGTGCACCTTGATCATGCACTTGTCGATCGTCGCGCCGGTGCCTGAAGCGCACTTGTCGTTCATCGACGCGATCGCCGTCTTCTGGCCGGTGTTCTTGTCGACCTTGAAGATGATGATCTTCGCGTCCTGGCCACCCAGCTCGACGACGGAGTTCACGTCAGGGTGGAGCTTCTCCACTGCCAGCGTGACCGCGTTCACCTCCTGCACGAACTTGGCGCCGGTGGGCGCCGCGATCGGAGAGGAGCCCGAGCCGGTGCAGAACATCCGCCAGCCGTCGCTCGGGTGATCGGGGAACGCTGCGAGGATCGCCTCGAGTAGCTCCAGCACCTTCTCCGGTTGCTTGGTGTGGTGACGCTGATAGTCACTCCACAAGATCTCTTCGCTGGTTGGGTCGATGACCACCGCCTTCACGGTGGTCGAGCCCACGTCCATGCCGATGACGAGCTCTCTGGCCTGCATCCTGAATTCCCCTTCGATCGATCCGCGTAGCGCGGGGCCCGGGTCGGGCGGCGCCGAGCTCTCCGCTAGCCCGGTGCTGGAACGCTAACCTGAACTGACGCTGACGTCAGTGTCTTCCCGTGTACCAGGTCGAAAGGCGAATTCAACGCCTGGTTCGTCCGGCCTCGCGCTCGAAAAACTCTCAACGACATCCAACATTTAAAGATGTTTCAGCTGCTTTTCGCGTGTCGGCGCCGGAATCATGACTGTGCGGTTCGCGACTTCGTGGCGGCGCTCCGAGGTCGGGTTAGTGACTCACGCCGTCACCTTGACTGACACGAGCGTCAGTCGATGCGCTGCGCCTCGTAAGGTGCCATCGTGAGACGGTGAGCGCGCGGGCAGGTTCGCTGGCGATTTGGGGATGTGTCACGGCGCTGTGCGTCCTGGGCTGCGACAAGGACAAGCCAGAGCCACCCGCCGCGCCGTCGGGCGCGCTGCCCAAGGCGCTGATGGGAGTCACCCTGGCCAGTCGCAATGGCTTCGACCTGGCGCTGGGCAGCGACGGCTTCGAGTTGGTCTGGGGCGCTCCTCCCCCCCAAGAGAAGGCGCAGCGACCCGGGCAGAAATCCATTGCCGGGGGGATTTGGTCGCGAAGGTTCGACTCCGGCGCCCATGCCGTCGAGGCGCCACGCAAGCTCTTCGAGCTAGCCTCTGGTCACGAGCTTGGCGAAGTCGAAGCGCTCTCTCTCAGCGAACGACTCGCAGTGGGGTGGACCGAGCGTGACGCCTCAGGCTACGAAGTTCGGGGTTGGTTGGGGGAGGGTGAGACGGAAGTGATGGCGCCCACCACCCTGGGGAGCAATGAGGCGAGCGCGAACGTGCGTGGCAACCTACGGCTCTTGACCTCCCGCGGGAGACCGACGGTATTTTTCCGTGGGGCAAGTGGTGATTGCCCGACCGGCGTGGCCAGCAAGGACGAGCGCTGTGCTGCGGTGCAGTTCGTCAGCCTGGAGCCAGAAGGACCGAAACCCCGGCGCGGGCCGCTCTCAGTACCGAGTCCGTGCCCCGCTGCCATCGTGGGCGTCAGCATGAGCGACAAAACGTGGCAGTATGCGTTGTGCTCGTGGAAGGACGGCAAGGTCGATACGACGCTTTTCTCTGTGGATTTTAACCCGCAGTATGCACGAGCAGTGGAACTCGAGCAGGGCTGCGCGCCCCTGGGCGGTGTGGACGCTGGCAGGGACATCCTGCTCGGCTTCGACTGCGGCGGCACCCGCAAGTTGGCGGTGGTGAGGGATACTCAAGTGCCGGAGCCGACCCGGGACATGAGCGATGCGCGCCTCGGCTGCGAGCTGGGGCACCTGACGTTTCACGCCGCAGACTTCAACCAGGTGTTCTCGGAGCCTCAGCGAAACCTCGAGGTGCTGCTGCCCGCGGCCATGCAGCGCCCGGGGATCCGTGCCGTGTGGACCGGGGTGAGCCTCGTGATGGCGTACCCGATTGGGAACGACTTGGTGTTGGAAGTGCATTCCTGTCAGCAGGGCAAACTATTGCCGTCGAGCCCGTAGTCGACAGCCAAGGTGGATCCGCGCTATTTCCGCAAGTGATGGCGTCCAAGCGCAGTACCAAGACGAAGCCTGCTGGCGCAGCCCGGCCGAAGCCAGCCGATCGTCAGGCGCGGCGTCAGCAAATCCTAGAAGCCGCCCGCGTGGTCTTCGCCAAGCGTGGCTATCACCAGACCACCATCGAGCACATCGTGGCTGAAGCCGGGGTGGCTCGCGGTACCTTCTACTTGTACTTCGAAGACAAGCGGTCGGTGTTTGGTGAGTTGATTGATCGCTTCAGCGCTCGTATCTCGATGGCGATCAGCAGCATCGTGTTGGACGACCCAGCACGCAACGTCGCGGAACAGGCGCGCGGAAACATCCACGCGATCATCGGGCTCGCACTGCAGGAACGCGAGATGACGAAGATCCTGTTCACTGACGCCGTGGGGCTGGATCCCGGTTTTGACCGTAAGCTGTACAGTTTCTACGACGAAGTAGTGCAGCTATTGACCGAGAGTCTGAGACAGGGCCAACGCCTCGGCATCGTGGCGGACGGCGAGCCGCGCGTGCTCGCGTACCTGACGATCGGGGCGCTGAAGGAGCTCTTGACGCAAGTGGTCACGCTTGGGCTCACCGCCGACAGCGCCGAGGTGCTGACGGCTCAGCTGTATGATTTCCTGAGCCAAGGCTATCTGCGCGTGGAACCCGCGGCAGCGGGACGCAAGCGTGGGCGATAGCAGAGCCGGGGCTCGCGTTCTGCGCAGCCGCAGCGCAGCGCAAGCGGTCGCGACTCCGCCTCGAACTGGGTGCTATACTGACGAGCTATCGGCTGTGTAGCGAGTTGAGTGATGAGCAAGCCAGCGGACGACACCAAGAGCGACGAGGGTCGCGGTTCGGAGCCCCTCACCGCGACCAGTCCGCCGCTCCCGATGCCATCGCCTCCAGCAGTGCCTTCACACCGCCCGGCGGCGGCGCGGCCGAGCTCTTCTCCGCCATCAGCCAACCTGCGCCGCGATCCAGTGAGTGACTTCCCTCCGAGCGTTTCCGCGGATAGCCACGGGCGTTGGAAAGGGCTGTTGGCACTCGCGGCGAGGGACGCCGTGCTGCACGCGCTTGGGCCGCGCAGGTTGTCGGAGCTGACCGCCCGCCTCTCCGAGGAAGCGCGCGCCGTGTTCGATCAGCAGTACATCGCGACCGCGTGGTACGAAGAAGACGCCAGCGGTGAGATCCTCGAAGAGCTCGCGGCGCTGCTCGGTCGCGACCCGCAAGCGGTGGCGCTCGAGATCGGCGCTCGCACCGTCGACCTGTCTTCTGGCCAGCTTGGGCAGTGGCTGATGCGCTTCATCTCGACACCTGAACGCGTGGTTGGATATTCCCGCGAAGTCTGGTCCCGCTTGCGAGATGGAGACCTCACGGCCGAGCTCCGGGAGGGCGCGATCGTCTGCCGGCTGCGTGGCTGGGCAGGACATCACCCGCTCGTCTGCGTGTGCACGCAGGGGGCGCTCGACCGGCTCGGAAGCCGCATGCCCGGGCTAGTCTGGCTTGGCAGTGCGCGCACGAGTTGTGTCTCCGACGGTGCCCCGGCGTGCGTGTACGAGTTGCGCTTTCGTCGCGGCCCCAAGTAAGCGCACATCCGCCCACCCGGAAACCTGTGCAGCAGCAACAAACCAGCGCCGCACCAGCAAGCCGCGCCGTGGCCGCCGCTAGCATCCCCCGTACCATCCTGCAACGACGCTCGAGACGGCGAAACAAAGCTCGCTGTCAGGCGCGCACACGAGCCACACCTGGCCGCGCATCGTCCACGATTCGCGGCAGCAAGCGATGTTTCTGACTTGCACTGGGCAAGGGAATCGATATCGAGCCTTCTCAGGCTGTCGACTCCAGTCGTAGCCTGTGTATTGGTTGCCCTAGCCCCAAACCTTGGGGCCCCCGCGTTAAGCGCGATTTGGAGTGCTTTAGACATGTCAGGACCTGAACCAGCACCGAACGCCATGAGCCTCGCCTTCGTCGAGGAGCTGTACGCCGACTACCTGCAGGATCCCAACAGCGTGCCCGAGGACTGGCGCGCCTACTTCGCGGGTACCGACGGCAATGGCTTCAAGGGGCAGCTGGGCCCGAGCTTCGCGCCCGCCAGCGTCTTCAATCCGCCGTCTCCCCGAGGAAACGGCGCTCAGGAGGAGATCCCCTCCGCAGCGCCTGCGCTGGTGGATCGGGGGCGCTCCGGGCCTCCGCTGGCACCCGAGACTCAGATGAAGCACGCGCCCCTCGGCTCGATGCGTCCGGTGGGTGACGTGAGCGAGCTTGCTATCAAGCAGGACCGCGTCGACCAGTTGATTCGCGCCTACCGGGTGCGCGGCCACATGATCGCCAGGATCGATCCGCTCGATCTGCCAAGGGGTGAAGAGCCGCCCGAGCTGGCGCCGGAGTTCTACGGGTTGACTGAGGGTGACCTCGACCGCCGCTTCTCGAGCCGCACCATCTACGGCACCGAAACGCTGACGCTGCGTGAGATCATCGACCGCCTGAAGGCAACCTACTGTCAGTCGGTCGGAGTGCAGTTCATGCACATCGACGATCTAGCAACCAAGAACTGGCTGCAAGAGCGGATGGAGGGCGTCGACAATCGCATCACGCTCTCTCACGATGAGCAGCGCCGTATTCTCTTGAAGCTCACCGACGCGGTGATGCTCGAGGAGTTCGTGCAGAAGAAGTTCCTGGGCGCGAAGAGCTTCTCCCTCGAAGGCTCGGAGAGCTTGATCCCGCTGCTCGATCTCATGATCGACCGCGCGGCTGAGCACGGCGTGAACGAGATCGTGCTCGGGATGGCACACCGCGGGCGCCTCAACGTGCTCGCGAACATCATGGGCAAGAGCCCGCGCGACATCTTCCGCGAGTTCGAAGACGTGGACCCGGAACTCTACCGCGGCAGCGGCGATGTGAAGTATCACATGGGCTACAGCTCCGACTACACCACTTCCACGGGGAGCAAGCTGCACCTGTCGCTGTGCTTCAACCCGAGCCACTTGGAGTTCGTAAACCCAGTGGTTCAAGGTCGCGTGCGCGCCAAGCAGGATCGCGCTGGAGACATCGAGCGCCTGACGAAGATCCCGGTGCTGATTCACGGCGATGCGGCGTTCGCGGGCGAAGGCATCGTGCAAGAGACGCTCAACCTGAGCGAACTCATCGCGTATCACGTCGGTGGAACCGTCCACATCGTGGTGAACAACCAGATCGGCTTTACCACTCCGCCCTGGCAGTCGCGCTCGACGATGTACGCGACCGACGTCGCGAAGATGCTTCAGAGCCCCATCTTCCACGTCAACGGTGAGGACCCGGACGCGGTGGCTCACGTCGTGCGTCTCGCCATGGATTTCCGCATGAAATTCAAGCGTGACGTCGTGATCGATATGTACGGCTACCGCCGTCATGGCCACAACGAGGGCGACGAACCGGCGTTCACCCAGCCGGTGCTCTATCGCGCGATTGCCCAGCGCAAGAGCGTGCGTGACGGCTACCTGGACCATTTGCTCAAGCTCGGCGGCATCACTCAGGAGGAAGCCGACCAGATCGCGGTGGACCGTCGCGACAACCTTGAGACGGAGCTGAGCGAAGCGCGCAAGCGCGACTTCGTGAAGAACGTCGACTGGCTCGGCGGCGTCTGGCAGGGCTACTGCGGTGGCGCCGAAGCGGGCGTGAAAGAGTTCGACACCGGCGTGGATCGCGACCTGTTGGTCGACCTGCTGCTGCGTCAGACCAAGGTGCCGAGCGACTTCCATCCCCACAAAAAGATCGAGCGCCTGCTCGAGCAGCGAGCCGACATGGCCGCAGGCAAGCGTGGCCTCGACTGGGGGACCGCGGAGGCTCTCGCGTTCGCAACCTTGCTGATGGAAGGCACCCGGGTTCGCATCACTGGGCAAGACTCTGGACGTGGCACGTTTAGTCAGCGCCACGCGGTGCTCTACGACGTCGAAGATGGGCGTACGTACACGCCGCTGGCCAAGCTCTCCGCAGATCAAGCCCCCGTCGAGATCTACAACAGCCCACTGAGCGAAGCTGGCGTGATGGGCTTCGAGTGGGGCTACTCTCTCGACTGGCCCGACGGACTCGTGCTTTGGGAAGGCCAGTTCGGCGACTTCGCCAACGCCGCACAGGTGATCATCGATCAGTTCATCGTCAGCGCGGAAGACAAGTGGAAGCGCCTCAGCGGTCTGGTGCTGCTCTTGCCCCACGGATTCGAAGGGATGGGTCCAGAGCACTCGAGCGCGCGTATCGAGCGTTTCCTCACCCTGGCCGCGGAAGAGAACATCCAGATCGTGGAGCCGAGCACACCCGCTCAGTACTTCCACTGTCTGCGCCGCCAGGCGGTCCGCAAGTGGCGCAAGCCCCTGGTCGTCTTCACTCCAAAGAGCCTGCTCCGGCATCCCGATGCGGTCAGTCCGCTAAACGAACTGGCGACGGGCCGCTTCCAGCGCGTGATCGCTGACGACCTGCCCGTTGGCGGCGGTCGCCGCGTGACACGCGTGTTCCTTTGCAGTGGCAAGGTCTACTACGAGTTGATGAAGCGCCGTGAGGAGCTCGGACGTGAGGACATCGCCATCGTGCGGATCGAGCAGTACTATCCGCTCGCCGACGAGCATATGCGCAACGCGTTGGCGCCTTACCCCGATGGTACGCCGGTGATCTGGATCCAGAACGAGCCGGAGAACATGGGCGCCTGGCGGACGCTGCGCGCGCGCTTCGGAGAGAAGATCTTCGGACGGCTGCCGTTCTCCGGTGTTTGTCGTCCAGAGTCAGCGAGCCCAGCCACTGGCTCTCCTGCGAGCCACAAGCTCGAGCAGCAAGAGCTGATGGAGCGGGCGTTCGGCGGAGCCTGACCGCAAGCGACACTGCTCCGCGGCCTGTGCGCGCGACGGCGAGCCGCTTCCGGTCGCGGTTCCGCGCTCTAGGCTCTCACCAAGCAATTTGCCAAGCCGCTGCGCCTACCCGTGATAGGGTCGGCGCTGCTTTTTACCGCGCCCGCTTCGCCGCCGAAGTGCGCTGCGCCGATCTATCCAAACCGTAGGAACAGGAGCTGGCTGACCATGGCCGTCGAACTCAAAGTGCCCGAGGTGGGGGAGTCCATCACCGAGGTTCAAATCGGTGAGTGGTTGAAGAAGGTTGGTGAGGCCGTCAAGCGTGACGAGCCAGTCGTCATGATTGAAACGGACAAGGTGACGGTGGAGTTGCCGTCCCCCGTCGACGGCGTGATCACTGAGATCAAGCTCACCGCGGGCACCAACGCCAGCGTCGGAGACGTGGTTGGCTACGTGGAGGAGGGAGCTACCGCCGCGGAAACGCCCGCGGCCGCTGCGCCCGCTGCAGCGCCAGCCCCCGCTGCAGCGCCAGCCCCCGCTGCAGCGCCAGCATCTCCCCAGGGAAACGTAGGCGGTTTCGTCATGCCCGCCGCGCAGCGTGAGCTCGCGTCGCGCGGCATGGATGCTTCTCAGGTCAGCGGCAGCGGTCCTGGTGGTCGAGTGTTGAAGGAGGACGTACAGCGTGCCGCTGCCGCTCCTCAGGCCGCTCCAGCCGCAGTTCCCGCTCCAGCCGCAGTTCCCGCTCCAGCCGCAGTTCCCGCTCCAGCGCGACCGGCAGCACCGCGGGTCAGCTCCGGCGACCGCGAAGAGGAGGTCGTGGCCATGAGCCCGATGCGCAAGCGCATCGCGGAGCGCTTGGTAGAGTCTCAGCAGACCGCCGCCCTGCTCACCACTTTCAACGAGGTGGACATGAGCGAAGTCATGGCGATGCGCAAGCAGTACCAGCCGATGTTCACGGAGAAGTACGGCATCAAGCTCGGCTTCATGTCCTTCTTCGTCAAGGCCGCGTGCGACGCGCTCAAGTTGGTTCCGCAGGTAAACGCTCAGATCAGCGGGACCGACATCGTCTATCACAACTACATGGATGTTGGCGTGGCAGTGGGCGGCGGCAAGGGCCTCGTTGTCCCGGTGATCCGCAACGCAGAACGTCTGAGCTTCGCAGAAGTCGAGCAGACGATTTCCGACTTCGGTGCGCGCGCGAAGAAGAACCAGCTCAAGCTGGACGAGCTGCAAGGCGGGACGTTTACCATCTCCAATGGCGGCGTTTACGGCTCACTGATGTCGACGCCGATCATCAATCCGCCACAGAGCGGCATCCTCGGGCTCCACGGCATTCAGGAGCGCCCGGTGGCTCGCGATGGACAGGTCGTCATCCGGCCGATGATGTACATCGCGCTCACCTACGATCACCGCATCATCGACGGCCGCGAAGCGGTCACCTTCTTGAAGCGCATCAAGGAGTGCGTCGAAGAACCCTCACGCATGCTCATCGAGGTGTGAGTCCATGGCCACGAACCACGACTTGATCGTCATCGGTGCCGGGCCGGGTGGTTACATCGCGGCCATTCGTGCCGCGCAGCTCGGCCTCAACGTTGCGTGCATCGAGTACGAGCCGATGCTGGGAGGCACTTGCCTGCGGGTCGGCTGCATTCCCAGCAAGGCGCTGCTCGAAGCCAGCGAGCTCTTCAACCAAGCGCAGAACACCTTCGGTAGTCTCGGTATTCGCCTGCCTCAGGTGCAGCTGGACTTGCCAACGATGCTGAGTCGCAAGGACGCGGTGGTGAAGGGCCTGACGAGCGGCATCGCGGGGCTCTTCAAGAAGCACAAGATCACCCGCTACGAAGGCCACGGGCGCTTCCTCGGTACGCAGAATGGCGTCACGCGGGTTGCCGTGCGGAATGACGGCGCCGACACGGAGCTCTCGGCCGCGAAGGTGATCATCGCCACCGGCAGCAAGGTCGCGCCGCTGCGCGGCGTCGAATGGGACGGTGATCGCATTGGTGGCAGCACCGAGGCCTTGAGCTACCCCAGCGTGCCGAAGCACCTCGTCGTGATCGGCGCTGGCGTGATTGGACTCGAACTCGGTTCGGTTTGGTTGCGCCTCGGCGCCAAGGTCACCGTGCTCGAGTACCTGGACCGCATTTTGCCCGGCATGGACACCGAGATCGCGAAGGAGGCCAAGCGCACCTTCGAGAAGCAGGGCATGGAGTTCCGCCTAGGTTCTCGCGTCACCGGTGCGCGCGCCATTGGTGACGGAGCCATCGTCGAGGTGGACGGCCAGGAGCCACTGCACTGCGACCGTGTGTTGCTCGCCGTTGGGCGCATCCCGAACACCGACGGGCTGGCGCTGGAAGCGATCGGGCTCTCGACGGATCAGCGTGGACGTATCCCGGTTGGCGATCACTTCGACACCGGCGTGGCTGGGGTCTACGCCATCGGCGATGTGATCCGCGGGGCAATGCTCGCTCACAAGGCCGAAGAAGAGGGCGTGGCGTGTGTGGAGCACATGGTCACGGGCTACGGCCACGTGAACTACGACGCGATCCCCGGCGTGGTCTATACGTCCCCGGAGATCGCCTCCGTGGGCAAGACCGAGGACGAGCTGAAGGAAGCAAACATCCCTTATAAGAAGGGTGTGTTTCCGTTCATGGCGAACAGTCGCGCTCGCGCCATCGGTCACACCGAGGGCCGGGTGAAGATGCTTGCCCACGCGGAAACGGACCGGGTGCTCGGGGTGCACATCATCGGCGCTCACGCTGGCGACTTGATAGCCGAATGTGCAGCGGCGATTGAGTTCGGCGCGAGCAGCGAAGACGTCGCGCGTACGTGCCATGCCCACCCGACGCTTGCCGAGGCAGTGAAAGAAGCTGCGCTGTCCGTCGACAAGCGGCCGCTCAACATCTGAGCGAGGCGTTGGAGTGAGACAGCTGCTGTGCGTTCGATTGGTTGAACCTCCTGCGAGACGTGCGAAGGCGCGCTCTGCGATCGTGAAGCCACGGGAACGCGAGCTTGCGGTCGGCTGGTTGGTCGAGCTGCAACTGCCTTGAATCAGGGGCTGATCGCGACGCGCGAGTGTTCGCTCTGGGAAAGCGAAAGCGTCACTGGCGCTGCGGAATAGGATGCCTGTAGGGTGGGTTTCTCGAACCATGGAACCTCAGGCAGATCTCACCCTCGTCGTCTTGGAAGAAGGCGCAATTTGGCCAGGGTGGCACGTCGCCTGCCAGTTCTCCGCCGATCTTGGTGAGGGCGCGGCGCCGCCTGCGGTGATCGCCATCGCACAGAGCCAGGGCGAAGCTGCGAGTCACTTTGCGGAGCGGGTAAGCCACCGGCTCAAGTCGCTCCCGGCAGAGCTGAACAAGCAGCGAGCGCGCTTGGCGCACGTGGTGTTGTCCACTGCTGACGTCCAGGACGCATCGGGCAAGAGCCGCGTGGCGCTCGCGAAGCGCCTGGCCCAAGTCTGCGTGAGCCACGCCGCGCGTTTCGTGTTGGCGGCGCCGCCGGCTTGTTCGCCCGCGGCTCAGCGCGATCTGTTCGCGCTGGCGGGTGGCCTGTGTGAGGTGCTCGGCTCGGCCTGCGACGTCTCCGTCAGCTTCGGCCCCGCCGAACCGCCGACGAGCGAGACCCGTCTGCGCGTCACGCGTCCCGATGGCGCCGAACCGGTCGATTTCCAGGAGGAAATGGATCTGCGGCGTATCTCTGTTCACTAGCGGCTTGGTCCACTAGCCGGCTCTGAAGAACGCTCAGCGATTCTTGGGGGTGAGGGAGCGCCGGACCTTCCGCCGTCAGGCTTGCTCGGCGGGTGAGCGATGCAGCGGGACTTCGATCGCGACGTCGAGGATACCGCCGCGCAGGCCACGCCATGTGTGAACCAGCAGTGAAACGACACCCCACATCAAACCGAAGACGACCCCGCCGTCGATGATGCCGCGCCACGGTTGCGGGACGTGGCGCACCACGATCACGATCAGCGCGATCATGCTGGTCACGCCCCACGCCGTGATCAGACCGCGCTTCGTCGCGTGAAAGTAGGCCATGCAGAACGCTGGCGCGAACAGCACGTGCAGCGGTCTAGGATTCGCCGCCAGGTGTAGCGCGCGCCCAACCACCTTTGGGCTGAAACGTTTTTGAAATCCTCGATAGCCCTCGGCGTATCCGCTGAAGAGCAGCCAGCCGACATACAGCAATGCTTGGATTTCCGTCAGGCTGCCTTCCTTGAGCGGCTCCCACGCCAAGGGTGCGATGCGGTAGATCGCTTGGCCCAAGAACGCGACCACGCCCAGAACACCCCAGAGCATGATCAGGGTTCCGGTGAGCGTGCGCGGAGGGCCGACAGTCACGCGGGGCTTATAGCCCGCAGCCAATCCCCACGCCCTAACAACTTTGCCGCAGTTCGGCCGCCGTCTGCTGGTTGACACGACGCGTTAGGATGCCTACCAGTACTCGGTCATGGCGAAGCAACCCCTCGCTGAGCCGCTGGCTGTCGTGGCCGGTCTACGCACGCCGTTCGTGCGTGCTGGGGGTCCGCTCGACAGCGTCGCCGCGGAGTCGCTGCTTGGGGGAGTGTTGAGCGAGCTGTTGGAGCGTTCGTCGCTCGCCCGGGGCGAGCTCGAGCTGTTGGTGTTGAGCCTGGCGGCGGAGGATGCGCTCGAGATCGACGGGCGAGAGGTCCTGCGGCGCTCGGTGTGTTCAGATCGAATTGCCGTACGGCAATATTTGCCGGGCTCATCCGATGACCTGCAGGCGCTCGAGTCGTTGGTCGAGGCGATGCAGGGTGGAGGAGTGGGCGTGGGTGCGCTGCTGGGCGCGCGGCTGCACCGTCGTGGTGTGCCCGAGCGCCTGTGGTGGCGGCTTTGGAACTCGATCTGGGGCTTGCGTGCGACCCTGCTTCGCGTGCGCGCAGCCGGCGGCACTGGCTTCGAGTATCGGGAGGTGTTGCGCAGCTACGGCCTCGCTGCCCGCGCCTGGGGCGAGGGCCGCTTTGAAGATCAGGTAATGGCGGTTCTGATCCCGCGCGCCGCTGAGGTCGTCGCGGAGGATGACCTCCAAAAACACTTCCAGGCGGAAACGATGCGCAGCTTTGGTGTCGCTGGCTTGGTGCTGGCGACGGCGGAGCAAGTAGAATCGCGCTCGCTCCGCACTCTCGGTTGGATACGCGCCATGGCGAGCGAGCGCGTAGGGGCAGGCGACGCGGCCCTCGCCGAGTTTGCCCTCGACGTGTTGGGAGGCCGCGAACCGAGCCTGGTGGAATACAGCGAGATCACCGGCTGCGCCGACGCGCTGAGGCGTGGGCTACTCGCGTCAGGTGCGGAGTGGCTCGAGATGGCCGATCGCTTGAACGTGACGGGTGACAGCGCAGCGTTCGGTGATGCTGGGTGTGCGACTTTCCCCCGACAGATCATTCAGATGCTCCACGAGCTCGGGCGACGCGGGGGGGGAGTGGGGCTCTGCATTTCCGGCGGTGAACTGTCCACCGCCCTCGCGCTGGAGGTACCCGGTGGCTGATGTGGATATGCAGTGCCTTGCGGAAACGAACGGCGCGCCCGAAGCGGTTGGTCCAGCTCTCCGTCTGGACGCCGACACCATGGAGGTCGTGCTGGGCCCCGGGTTCGAAGTGTTGGATGGCGCGCACGCGGGGGAACTCGCGTCGCGGGTCAGCCTGGCAGAGCAAGCTGGTGTTCGCGGGCTAGTGTTTCGGTTCTGCGGCGGTGAAGCGTCGCGCCTGCTTGACGCGGATCGCCTGGATGGGTTCGAGACGCCCGGCCAAGCTGAGGCCGCGCTTGAAGAGGCGACCCGCCTCGTCAGCCGCATCGAGCGAAGTCCGCTCTTGTGTATCGCGGTGATCGAGCGCGACTTGGGCGGGCCTAACCTGGAGTTGGCCCTTGCGTGTCGCCATCTTATTGCAGGTTCCGGGTTGCGTCTCGGGCTCGATGCTGCGTCCCTTGGGGTGGTACCCGCTCTCGGCGGAGCCCTGCGCCTCGCGGAGCGTCTCGGTGCACACGGCGCTCTGGCGCATTTGCTCCGCGGCGAGCTGGCAGACAGCGAGGTGGCGTGTGAAATCGGGCTCGTCGACGAGTGCCTTGCCAGAGACGCGCTAGTCAGTGCCGCGCGGCAATGGGTGTCGAGGCCCCTGGTCGGCCGCCTTGGCGCACTTCGGGACTGGGCGCGCGTTCGCCTTCCGTCTCGTGTATCAGCGGCGGAGATCGACAGCCGCAGCGACGTCGCGCGAGCGCTCAGAAGTCAGCTGCGTGGTGCGTTGTGGCGTGACGCTGGCCGTCAGCGCGCTGCGGCGGCGCAGGCGTTCTCGCGGTTGGTCTGCGGCGAGCAGAGCGCTGCCCTGCGTCGCCTTGCGCGGATGTTGGATGAACGCGCGCCTCGCGGTGGTTCCGCTCCCCGGGTCGCGTTGGTCGGTGGAGGCCGAGTGGGGGCGGAGCTCGCGCAGCGCACGCTGCTGGCGGGTGGTGTCCTAAGGCTGCTCGAACGGGACGAGAAGGCGCTGCTCCGCGGATCGCGGCGTGTGCGCGATGGTCTGCGCAAGTCGGGGCTGGACGGGGTGCGGCTGGAGCGCGCCATGGGCCACATGACTCACACCGCGGAGCTCTCACGGCTGGGGAGTTTCGATGTCGTGATCGAAGCGATCGCCGAAGAGTCAGTGGTCAAGCGTCGACTCCTCGACCAAGTCGCTGTGCAGCTCGCGCGTTCGACGGACGTCACGAAGACCCTGGTCACGACGAGCAGCACCCATGAGCTTTCCCGGCTCGCGTCAGGTCAGGTCACGAAGGTAGCGCTGGTTGGTCTGCACCTCGGGCTCGTGGATGAGCGTCCCTACGCGGAGCTGGTGCATGGGGATCCCGCCGCGACGCACCAAATCGGGGCGCTCCTCAGCTCCCTTGGTTACCGTGTGGTAACGGTTTCGGATGTTGCGCCGGGCCTCTGCTTGCGTCTGGTGACTGCCTTCATCGTCGAGGGGCTCGAGCTGGGACGTGAAGGCTTCGCGCTGAGCGACGTCGATCAAGCCGCGAGGAACTGGGGCTTTGAGCTGGGGCCTTCGGAGCTGCTTTCACGCCTCGGGCGGCGCACGTTCTCCGACTTGGTCGCGGTCGCGTTCCACCGTTCGCCTCGCAGATTTCCCGCCCCGGCGCGCTTGGAAGCCGTCTTCGAGGCGCAGCCGAAGCCGCGCCGTTGGTCGCGTCCCGCGAGCCCAGTACCCGTTGAGCGTCTTGTCTTGCGCCTCGTCGAAGAAGCTCGCAGTGCGCTCCAAGACGGCGTGGTCGCGCGACCAGAACTCGCTGATCTGGCCGCGGTCTGGGGCATGGGGTTCCCCGCATACCGTGGTGGCCCGCTACGCTTCGCGGAGACGCTCGGGGAGCGCAAGGTGCAGCGGCGACTGAGCCGCCTGGCGGCGTTGCACGGTCCGCGTTTCGAGCCGAGCGTCGTGCTGTAGTCGCAGCCACCAGAAAGTCGCTCAAGGGTCGACGTACGTAGCCGATCTCGGAGGCATGCTGAACCCTTCCGTAGCGATAGTGGACGAAGACCCGCTCTCGCGAGAGCTACTCAGACTGTGGCTCGAGGCGGCGGGGTACGACGTACTGGAACTCGCTTCGGCTGCGGAGCTCCTCTCACGTCCGATCCTGCCAGACATCTCATGTATCAGCCTGACGCTGTCCGACATGCCAGGTGACGCGCTGATCGGAACCCTCAAGGCGCGCGACGCTGACCGTCCGGCGTTGCTGATCAGTTCGTTGCCAGCGAGCGACGCGGTCGCGCGGGCGCTTGGCTGCGGCGCCTACGATCTGCTCACGAAGCCGCTGGTTCGCGAGCAGGCACTCCTACGTGTGCGCCGTGCGGCTGAGGTGTGGCGACTGAAGTCGCGCGTACGCGCGGTGTGCGGCGCAGCGGATCTGCCGCCAACCTTGTGGGGGCGTAGTCCAGCGATCAAGGGCCTGCTTGCCGCCGTTGACGATAAAATCTGCGGGGAAAATGCGGTGTTGCTGGTCGGTGAGGCGGGGAGTGGCCGCGCCGCCGTTGCTAGGTTCATTCACGTGCGTGGTCCACGATCAGGGGAGCGCTTCGTCTCGTTCAACTGTGCGGAGTTGCCACCGGCAAGGCACTTTGAAGAGCTGTTCGGAGGTCATGGCGGTGGCGCAGAGAGCCTGTTTGCGAGGGCCGGTGGCGGTGTGCTCTATATCCACGACATCGGGTGGTTAGCTGCAGAAGCCCAGCAGGAGCTGGTGGATGCGTTGCCCATCGACGGCTCGCCCCGCAGCACCCGCCGACCGAGCGGCGGGTGGGCCGTCGCCGCGGAGGCTGGGAACCCCGCGGCCTTCGTCGGAGCGCCGGTGCCGCGGCTCATCTGCGGGAGCACCGTCGAGCTCTCCGTACTCGCGCGCACGGGGCAGCTCACCGAACCCTTAGCGAGACTGCTCGAGGGTGCGACGGTCTCCCTGCCCCCGCTCCGCGAGCGGCGCGACGACATTCCAGAGCTGCTGTCCTACTGGGTGCGGCGCTTGGCTGCCGAGTCCGGTAAGGCGTCTCCACGCCTCTCCGCAAGTGCGCTCGAGGCGCTGTTCGAATACGCCTGGCCGGGAAACGTGCACGAGTTGAGCCAAGTCGTGCAGCGAGCCATCCTGGCGAGCGACGGGACTAGCATCCAGCTGAACGACCTGCCCATTGCCGTGCGGCAAGCATTCGAGGAATCGGAGCGCGACAGCGGGCTCTTCGAGCCGGCGTGCGAACACGACGTGGTTCCACTGCGCGAGCTTGAACGACGCGCCATCGCCCACGCGCTGAAGGTCGCGGATGGCAATGTGGGTCAAGCGGCGCGATTGCTGGGGATCGGGCGTGCCACGCTCTACCGTCGCCTGGCGGAGCAAACCGACTCGCGAGTGGGCTAACTGGACTGCGGCTCCAGTATTGGCGCCGCGACAATCCACTCAGCGTCACCAGAGCCGGCCAAGGCTCTGACGACTTGCTATCCTGAGCCGTCGCGCGACCAAGCGTGAGAAGGAGCTCAGCGTGAAGCGAAGTCTGCTCAGTGAAGAACATCGAATTTTCGAGAAAGCGTTCCGCACCTTCGTCGAGCGTGAAGTGCTGCCGAAGCAGACCAGCTGGGCAGAGCGCGGGATGGTGGATCGTGAGACGTGGCTCGCCGCCGGCGCTGGTGGCTTCTTGTGTCCGTGGCTCGAAGAGGAGCACGGCGGTGCTGGAGGAGACTTCCTTCACTCCGCGATCGTGATCGAACAGCTCGCCTGCGCCTATGAGTCCGGGTTTGCCATGGGCCTGCACAGCGACATCGTCACTCCCTACATTCACGAGTTCGGGAGCCCGGAGCAGAAGCAGCGCTACCTCCCAGGTTGCGCGAGCGGCGAAGTGATCACCGCGATCGCGATGACAGAGCCAGGCACCGGATCCGACCTCAACGGCATCCAGACGACGGCGGTGCGTGACGGCGACTCTTACGTGATCAACGGCTCCAAGACGTTCATCTCGAACGGCATCTTGTGCGACGTGTGCATCGTCGCCGCGAAGACCGATACCAACCCGGACAACCGGCACCAGGCGCTTTCGCTTTTCCTCGTGGATGCAGGCACGAAGGGGTTCACCAAGGGCCAGAAGCTCAAGAAGATGGGCATGGCCAGTCAGGACACTTCGGAGCTGCACTTCGAGGACTGCCGGGTGCCCAAGACCGCCTTGCTCGGCGAAGAGGGCATGGGCTTCTTGATGTTGACCCGGAAGCTTCAGCAGGAACGCCTGGTGGTGGCCATTGGCTCTCAGGCCAGCGCAGAGCAAATCCTCGCGGATACGCTGGCCTACGTCAAAGAGCGCACCGCGTTCGGCAAGCCGCTCAGCAAGTTTCAAAACACGAAGTTCAAGTTGGCGGAGTGCGCGACCGAGGTTGAAGTCGGGCGCGCGTTCTTGGACCGACTGATCGCTGAACACATCGCGGGGGAGCACCTGGTGAAGGAGTGCTCCATGGCCAAGCTCTGGCAGACTGAGATGCTCGGCCGCGTGGTGGACGAGTGCCTGCAGCTGTTCGGCGGTTATGGCTACATGCTCGAGTATCCGGTGACGCGCGCGTACATGGACGCGCGGGTTCAGCGTATCTTCGCGGGTACCAATGAGATCATGAAGGTGATCATCGCTCAACAGCTCGGGCTTTAGCCTCCAAGCGCTCGAGCCCTTGAGCCGCGCGTGGGGCGCCATTCTTCCCGCGATCGGTTGCGGCTGGGGGGCCAGCTTGCGGCCTCGTAGTGCCTCGGGCTAGACGGCAAGGCCGCGCTGTTCGTCGGCGTCCGTCCCATGCTTGCTGTCGCTCAACCTTGGCTGCTCCGACTCGCCGCGTTCGGCGCGTGCCTGGTTGCGCTGCCAGTGTTCGCGGAGACGGGTGATGTCGTGGTGAGCGGCGCGCGAACAGGGCACTCGCCTCAGGACCCGAGCGCGGCGAGCCAGGTGCTACGCGACGATGAGCTGAAGGCGCCCGGTGCGAGCGCGGGGGATGTGCTGGATCGCGTCAGCGGCGTCGAGGTCTCCCGCAGTGGCTCCGCTAGTGATCGGACGACGTTGTCGCTCCGGGGGTCGTCGGCGGCTCAGGTGCCAGTCTATCTGGGCCCGCTGCGACTGAACGACGAAGTCACCGGTGCAGCGGATCTCGCAAGCATACCGCTCTGGCTGTTGGATCGTGTGGAGGTGTTTCGCGGGAGCACGCCCGCGCGCGCCGACGACTACGGCATGGGCGGCGCAGTATTCTTTGAGCCAAAATTTCCTCGGAGAAATTCAGTCGGCGCTGGCGTCGGCGTCGGGAGCTTTGGTGAACAGAGTGTTTGGGGTAGGGGGGAGGTTGTCTCGCGGGGCACTGGTGACTGGCGTTCGGGTGCGCTCGTCGGTTTGCGCATTTCACGTGCGGAGAATGACTACAGCTACGTCGATGACCGGGGGACCGCATTCGACGAGAGTGACGACATCACGCGTACCCGCTCCAACGCTGACTACGCCGAGTGGGACGCTTGGGCGATTGGTCTCACGCGCTCGCGGCGCGGCGCGCGGGTCCTCACGTTGGCGAATGCCTTCACACGGGAACAAGGCGTCACCGGGCTAGCATCCGTACCGGCGCAGGCGGCGCGCTCGCGTCGCCAACGCCTACTCGGAGGCGTCTCAACCAAGGTGCCGTGCGGAAGTATTAGCGCTGGTCAGCGCTGCGAGCTCGAACTGGGTACTCAGCTGCTCGACAGCCGCGAGACGGTTACCGACCCACGTTCGGAGCTCGGGATCGGGCCGCTTGGAGCGCAAAGCGTCGGTAGTCGTGCGGGTCAGCGGGTGCGCCTCGCCTGGGGTAAAGGCGTGATCGAGGTATCGGGACAAGCAGACTTTGCTCGCGACGCGCTAGAGGTGCGCGGGGCTCAAGACAGTAGCTCCGAGCGCCTGAGTGTGCGCCCGGGCCTTGAGCTCGTGCTACACCAGGCAGAGCGGGTACGCTACGCCCTGAGCGCCGCGCTTCCTCTCGTGTCCACGCGCTCGGACGCGCAGATCGCTGGTGCTTCCGCAGGGAGCGACTCCCTCGATCCGGAAGGCCGTATCGGAGTCGCCTACACTGCGAGTGACAGCCTGAGCCTGTTGCTCAACGTTGGGCATTTCACGCGACGGCCAACTCTAGGCGAGCTGTTTGGTTTGAGTTCACTGGTCAGAGGCAATGCGGCTTTGGTCTCGGAACGGGGTGAAGGCCTAGACGTCGGAGCCCGCGCCTGGCTCGCTGAGGGCCGGATGTTCAGTCTCGCGCTCGAAGGCTTCGCCTTCGCGCGCTGGTCGCGCGACTTGATCGCCTACAGACGTTCGAGCTTCGGAGTGGTCACGCCTTTCAACGTGGCGACCGCGCGGGTGCTCGGTCTGGAGTCGGCGCTCCAGGCCAGCTACGGCGACTGGCTACGCTGGAGAGGCACGGTGACGCTACAGGACCCACGAGACACGAGCGACGACCGCAGTCTGCAGAACGATCTACTGCCGTATCACGCACGGCTGATGGCAGCTTCTCGGCTCGGCTTCTACGCAGCTTCAGGCGGCAGCCTTCCCCCATCGGAGGTAGCGATCGGCACCTCTTACCGCTCGTCCAAATTCGCCGACCCCGCCGGCCTGGTGGTGATCCCCGAGCAAATGCGCTGGGATCTGGAAGCTGCGGTGGCCTCTGACGACGAGCGGTGGAGGTTGCGAGGGATGCTGCGAAACGTGTTTGGAACTCGCCAGTACGACCTCTTGGGGCAACCGCAACCTGGGCGCAGCGTGCACCTGAGCGGGGAGTTCGTCTGGTAACCCCGGCCGCATCAAACAATCAGCCAAGCCTGCGGGACGAGCGGTGTCCATCACGAACGGAGGCTTTAAGGCATGGCGGATCTACTCAGGGAAGACTCACTACTGTTCTCGCTCAAGGGTCTACAGCGCATGGAAAAGGAGCGGGTGGACCGCGAACTGCAGGAGCGAGAGCAGCGCCTGGCCGACCAGCACCAGCGCCGAGTCCTTGAAGAGCAACGCCAGCGCGACGCTGAGAAGCGCCGTACCGAGGCGGAAGCCGCGCGCCGTGAAGCGGAGCGCCTGCGTCGTGAGGAAGAAGACGCCCGCCTCGAGGCGCTGAAGCGTGCCGAGTGCGAGCGCGTACTACAGGAGTCGAAGCTGCGCGCAGAGCTGGCTGTGGCTGAGGCGGAGCGCGCCCATGATGTCAAGCTTGCTGAAATCCGTACGGATAATGAGAAACGTATCGCGAAAGTAGCTGCAAGCCTGTGTGCTGGCCTCGCCATTTTCGTAACCTGCGGCTCTCTTGGGCTCTACTTCGGCAAGCTGGCGCCTGAGCACAGCCAGGCGGTGGCGCTGCTGCAGCGGCAAGCGGACACCGCCAAGTCCGACTCCAAGCAGCTGCGTGAAGACCTCGATGAAGTCAAGGCTCAGCTCCAGACGGAACAAGCAGAGAGCGCACGGCTGAAGCGTCAGCGAGATGAAGCTCAACGTCAGCTCTCGCAGGCAGATGATGGCAAACCCAGCTTGTCGCCCGCAGAAAAGCCGCGAGGAAAAGGCTCTGCGACTCCGCTCGCGCGCAATGCTAGCGTGACCCCCAAGTGCAAACCGGGAGAGAGCTACGACCCGATGAACTTCTGCCTGCCCTAGCAGAGCTTCGACTCATTTCCTGCAGGAATCAAGGTGACTGAGCAGCCGTTCGAGGCGCAAGTCGAGGGCGGCCAAGTGCTCGGGCGAGAGTATCGGTGCTAGGGGATCCTTCGCCAACGAGCGTGCGAGGCGCTGCCCCAAGCGCTGAGCCGGCGGAACGCGAGGTCCCATCGCTCTCAAGTTTTTCACCAGCTCTAACGGGAAGCTGCAGACGTGCTCGAGGTCAGCGTCCAGCGCGAGCTTTCGCTGCATCCGCCAGTCAGCAAAGCCGGCGCCGTTGTCGAGAAATATCAGCGGGCCGCCCTGGTCGAGGAGCAAAGTATTCCCGCCGGACCAGCGATCCGTGTTGTCCAGAAGGTAGTCGAAGGCGGTGAGTTCTTCGAGCGCCGAGACCTGCGGCTTGATTGCCGCAGGGATTTGCTCCGGCGACCACTTTGGCCACGCGCGCGGCACATCGAGCGAGTACAGACGCTTCGTGTGCCAGGCGATTACCGCGCCGCGGACCGTGTCGGGCTCTGGCTCTTTCAGCTCGGTGTCAAAGCGCTCGAGGAACTTCTGGTCAGCCCCACTGGCGATGAGTAGCTTGCGCAACGCTGCCCGTGGCAGCGCCCGGCCCACGACCGGTGCCGTGCGTGCGCAGCCGAGTAGGCGATCCAGGTGGTAGGCGACGATCTCACTGCGGAAGTTCGTGGCAGATTTCTTCTGGTCTGCTTTCAGTACCGCGCGGTAACCATCCTCGAAGTAGAGGCGGATGGTGACCGTGGACCCACCTTTGTTCTGCGTCGCCTTGGTGATCGAGGCGTAGGACATGCGACGCAGCCAGCCGCCGTCTTCCGTCACGTCGATGGGGCCTCGGGCGTCGCCCTTGATGACGTGAGGGGGATTTTGGGTGAGGGAAGTCGGGACCTTGCCCCGAGGGATCGGCGCCACCGCGGTCGAGAGCGACGGCGGGCTCTTCGGAGCCGCTGGGGTCGCCGCGTCGTTCCCCTCCCCCCCAAACCCGCTGGCGGCGGCTGAGATCGCGCCTCTGGGTGCAGCTACGGGCGCTGATGCGAGCGGTGCCTCGAGCGAGGCGGGATCTCCTGCGCTGACGTTGGCCTCTCCCGAGGGGTCACGCTCGCACCCAAGCAGGGCGAGGCACCACGTGAGGCTCAGACCGCGCCAGACGGCTCTATTGCTTCGCTTCGTTCGCACCTCGACGGCCGCGAAGCTATCATCGCGCCGTGCAACACACGAGCCCTCAGGAGTCGTCGACGCTGACGCGCGGCTCCCTCGGTGCGGCACGACTCTTGGGTATTGGTGTGCTGACGTTTGCGGGTGTGTACGTTGGCGGGAAGCTGCGCGCGTCCGATAGCCAAGCGCCTGCTCCTTCGAGCCAAGAACCTTCTGTGGCGTCTGCGGTCGGGAGCGAGCAGCCGGCCCGACTTCAGCCGCCAGGCGGCGGTGTCATCGAGCTACGGCCCCACGGGCCGCGGGTGAACCTGAACAGCGCGATCGAGCTCGACTTCTCCGCGGCAGTGGAACGCTCGAGCGTGGAGGCAGCCCTCGAGAGCGTGCCTCCCATCGATTGGCGAGTGAGCTGGCCGAAGCCGACCCGTGTGCGCCTGGAACCCAAGGCGCCCCTCAAGAGCGGAACACTGTATCGCGTCATCGCTGGTGGTCGCTTGCAGGATGGCTCCGCGCTGGCGAGCTTCCTTGGTGAATTCCGCACGGAAGTACCGGCGCCGAAAGACGTGGTGAAGGGCAACGGCGGCAACCTGATCCTGAGCTTCGATGACGGTCCCCGGGGTACGCTCCGAACCCGTCGCATCCTGGAGTTGCTCGAGCGCTACCACGCCAAGGCGCTTTTTTTCCCTGTGGCACAGAACCTCGAGCGCTACCCGAAGTGGATCGAGCAGGTGGAGGCAAAAGGGCATCGAGTGTGCAATCACAGCTACACCCACCCGAACCTCGCGAGTCGCGGGATCTCCGACGCTGGCCTGCGCCGCGAGATCGAGAAGGGGGCCGGGTACGGTCGCTGCAGGTTGTTCCGTCCGCCGATGATGGCTCACGACGAGCGGAGCGATCGGGTGGCGAAGCAGCTCGGGCTCAGCGTCTTCTTGTGGGACATCGACACTCGGGATTGGGAGGAGATCCCCGCGGATGAAATCTACAACCGCGTCTTGCGGGCGGTGGAACCCGGTAGCGTGGTGCTGTTTCACCTCCAGGCCCGGCGCACCCTGCGTGCACTCAGGGGGCTGCTGCCGCGCCTGGTCAGGGAAGGGTACGTGCTCTCCTGGGATCCTCGGGACGTCGACCAGGCGGCCCGGCCGCGTTTCGGAGTGGGACGCAGTGGCACCTGGCTTTCCGCCCCAGCTGCGGCGCGGGAGCGCTGGCTGGCGAACTTCGCTCCTGGAGTCGCCGAGGCGCAACCGATCGAGGTGTCTGGGGGGCCGGCGCCTTGGCCGTTTCCGGTCGGAGAAGCCGAGCCGTAGCTCGCAAAACGTGCTTCCGTCGTTCACGTCCAGCGCGAGACCCACATTCACACACCGATGAATCGCGGCTCCCCCCTGACAGCGTTGCCTCAGCTTGGCGTGCGCTTTCGTGCATCGGATTCGCAAAAGTCAGGCTAGCTTTGTAATGGTTCGCGTTTTGCACCACTGACTGAATGCCCCACAGGGGCACTCGTCGATCCAGAGTGGCCAGGCCGGGGGGAAGCTCGGGTTTTCACCAACCGTAAGGGGTTCTGGTTCGCTTTCTTTGGATTGCTATCTGTCGCCCCCACGCGCGGGGTGATTCCTGCCAGGAGTAATACTCAACATGACCAAGCTCACGTCTCTCCTCGCCGCCGCCGCGCTGGCCCTCCCGTTGTTCGCAACTCAACAAGCTCACGCCGGCATCGCAGCGTGCGGCGACATCAACATCGAGGCAAACGCCACGTGCTCTGCCACTGCCGAGGGCGGCTGCGATGTGCAGTGCGAGGCGCTCGACTTCAAGGCCACCTGTGCTGCCGAGCTCGATGTGACGTGCAGCGGCGAATGCAACGCCACGGCGGAGGCTTCATGCACCGGCAGCTGTGAAGCGGACTGCACTTCCAAGTGTGAAGTCGATCCGCCAAAGTTCGACTGCACCGCAAACTGCACCGCGACCGCCGAGGCCGACTGCAGCGCCAACTGCACCGCTGGCACGGACGAGGAGAAGGACGAGTGCAAGGCGAGCTGTAAGGCTACGGCGAGCGCCACCTGCGAGGGCAAGTGCGACGTCGATCCCAACGCCAGCGTCGATTGCAGCGCTCAGTGCAAGTCGAGCTGCGAAGGCTCTTGCGAGGTGAAGGCCAACGCCACCTGTCAGATCGACTGCCAGGGCAGGGCGTACGCTGACTGCAAGGTCAAGGCCGAGGGGGGCTGTGTCGCGCAGTGCAAGCAGCCCAGCGGCGCGCTGGTTTGCGACGGACAGTTCGTCGACAACAACGGCAACTTCGAGGACTGTCTCGCGGCCCTCAAGGCGGAGCTGAACATCACCTACGGGGCGCGCGGCAGCGCAAGCTGCAGTGGCGGTTCCTGCACCGCCGAGGGCTCCGCGGAAGCCAGCGCGAGCTGCGCGATGCAGCCCGGCACCACGACGGGCAACACCGGCCTCGGCCTGCTCGCCCTCGGCGCCATGGGCGCGCTGGTGGTGGCACGTCGTCGCCGCCGCAGCTGAGTCCCAGCATCCACGGCAAGTATGGCGCCGCGTTCCTTTTGGGAGCGCGGCGTCGCTGCTTTGTGGTTCCCCGTGAGTCGTTGCCGCGCGGCAAAGGGCCTAGCTCCGACGCAAAACGGCCCCGCGTCAGCGCCGGAGATCGGCGCGCGGAGCCGTTGAAGCTGTTTGACGAAGGTCTCAGCGCGCCGGCTGCTTGACCATGCGCAGGTAGGGGCGCAGCTCGCGGACCTCGCCGAACTTCTCCTTCGCCTCTTCGGTGGTGAGGGCGCCCGAGACCACGCAGTCTCCACCCTCGGTCCAGTCGGCGGGGGTGGCCAGCTTGTGGGTGTCCGTGAGCTGCAGCGAGTCGATGACGCGCAAGATCTCGCTGAAGTTACGTCCCGTGCTCGCCGGGTAGGTGATCATCGCGCGGATCTTCTTGTTGTTGTCGATGATGAACACGGAGCGCACGGTGAGTGTGTCGTTCCATTCCGCGTGGATCATGTCGTAGAGGTTCGCGACCTTCTTGTCCGCATCCGCGAGGATGGGAAAGTTCATCTTCGCGTTCTGGGTCTCTTCGATGTCACCGATCCAGCCCTTGTGGTCCTCGACCGTGTCCACGCTCACCGCGAGCATCTTCACGTTGCGCTTGTCGAACTCTGCTTTGAGGTTCGCCGCGCGACCGAGCTCCGTCGTGCACACCGGGGTGAAGTCCTTCGGGTGCGAAAACAGAATCACCCACTGATTACCGATGAAGTCGTGAAACTTGATCTTGCCTTCGCTGGAGTCCTGCTCGAAGTCCGGTGCGATGCTTCCGATGTGTAATCCCATTGCTCTCTCCTGTTGCGTGGTGCAGCGCCCTCCGCTGAGCCCGAGCCAATCGGCTGGGCCACGCGGCGCTCGTTGCGCGGACGTCGGTGAACCGGTTCATTTGGCCGTCACCTTGTGATCCCCCACCTGGCGCCCGCATGAGGTAACGTCGAGGCCTTGCACCGTCAATCGCGGACTGTCGATCCCCTCTCACGCCAGTTCGGGTATGACTAGCTTCTGATGTTTCGCGCCGCTTGGATCCTGGGCCTGTCGTGTTTGAGCGTTGCCTGCAAGCCAGACGTGGGGAGTTCGTGCGACAAGGGTGAGTCGCGCTGCCTCGATCCGTCGACCCAGCTGATCTGCTCCGAAGGCAAGATGATCGCCGCACCGTGTCGCGGCGAGAAGGGCTGCTGGGTCGAGGGGGGCGTGCGCTGTGACATCAGCGGGAACCAGCCGGGGGATGTCTGCAGTAAGGACGACGAGGGCGCCGCGACCTGCGCCGGCGACAAGCGCGGGCAGCTCGTGTGCTTGAACGGGGCTTACGTGCTGGAGCCGTGTCGCGGCCCGGCGGGCTGTACCCTCTCCGGCGATCGCGCCCAGTGCGACAAGTCCGTGATGCAAGCAGGGGACACATGTCGCGATCCTGGACTGAACGCGTGCAACGTCGTCGGCACTCAGCTGCTCGAGTGCAAAGGCGGCAAGATGGTGACCAGCCTCAACTGTCGAGGGTCGAGCGGCTGTCAATCCACGGGTGGAAAGCTGGATTGCGACTTGTCCGTCGCCGCCTCCGATGATCCATGTCCTGACGCGATGAGCGGTAAGAACGCATGCAGCGCGGACCGCTTGAGCATCCTGGTGTGCAAAGGCGGCAAGTTCAAAGTCGACGAGAGCTGCGACAAGGGCAAGCTGTGTCGCAGCAAGGACGGCGGGATCCGCTGCGAGAAGGACGACGGAAAAGCCGAATAGTCACAGGGTGACTTCTCGTTGGTCCACCCACCGCCTCAGCGTGTACCCTCGCGGTGCACGTGTCCGAACCTGCCTCCCAGCGCGTCGTCCCGCCGGACGATGACATCCTGACGTGCCTCGAAGGTGAGACGTTGAAGAGCTCGGCCTTCGAGGGCACGAGCTATCGCATCACCAAGCGCATCGGCGCCGGTGGGATGTCGATCGCGTTCCTGGCGGTGCGCTCGAGTCCAAGAGGGAGCGCCCCCGTGGTGCTCAAGGTGATGCGCCCGTTCGTGATGCGGCAGTCTGCGCGCACCGGCAATCTGATTGTCCTCAAGGAAACGGTGGCGCTCGGGCGCCTGAATGAGAAGGTGCCGCCCACGCCGTTCGTGGTGCGCCTGATCGAAACCGGGAGCTCCTGGGTGAGCTTCAAGAACGCGCCCCTCGAGTTACCGTGGCTCGCGCTGGAGTACGTACACGGCGGCTCCGAAGGAACGACGTTGCACGAGCGCGTCCACTGGTCCGTGCAGCGCACGGGCTACGCCTTCGATCCCATCCGCGCGAAACACGCCGTGGAGTGCCTGGCGATCGGTCTCGACGCCATCCACGAAGTCGGTGTCGTGCATCGCGATCTCACCCCCGCGAACGTGCTGTGTTGCGGCTTCGGTCGCGAAGAGATTTTCAAGATCGCCGACTTCGGTATCGCGCGACCGGCGGGCACTGGTGGTTTCACCTTCGGTGGTGTGCCGGTGGGCACTCCTGGGTACGCCGCGCCCGAACAGGTCGAGATGAACAACGATCTGGTGGGCAACCAGAGCGACGTCTTCAGCTTGGCGGCGGTGACGTACCGTATGCTCACGGGTGACGACTACTTCCCGTCGTCGAGTCCTATCGACGCGGTGCTGGCAGCTCGCGCCGACGCGCGACGCAGCATCACCGAGAGTCGCAACTTGGCTCCGGAGCTCGCTGAGCGTCCCAACGCCTGCCTCGCCATCGATGAGCTCTTGGCGCGAGCCACGAGTCACGACCCCAAGGTGCGTCCACCGACGGGTGCGGCCTTCGCTGCCATGCTGGCTCCGGCGCTGCGTGGCGACTCCGCGGTCAGTCAGCGCACGACGGCCCGACGCCTCAAGAGCATCGCGGATGGCGTCTCATCCACGCTCTTCGCAGGCTACAACTTCATCGTGCGTAACCACCCGGGCTCGGACCATGTCATACGCTCCGTGGCCTGGGACGGCGACGGGCGTTGCCTTGCGGCAAGCAACTACGGGCTCGCTTTCTGGAACGGCACGAACTGGGAGAGCTCCCCGGCGCAAGATCTGCCAGTGAAGGACGGCGTGCGCTTCGTTCGCCGCGTCGGTGCGGGCCGCTGGTTGGTGGGCGGCGACCAAGCCACCATCTGCGAGTATTCGACCAGCGGCGTGGGGACGGTGCTGAAGGGGCCCGACCCGAAGGTCAGCTTCACGCAAGCCAGCGGAGAGATGACCGATCTGGCAGTTTTGGTGGGGGAGAGGAGCGGCGAACCACCGCTCTTGTACGCCATCGCGGGAGGCCACTGGTTGAAGCCGGCCCAGCTAACGAAAGCGGAGAGCGTGAACGCGCTGGCGCGCATCGGCCCCGAAGAGTGGCTCGTCGTCGGTCGCGCCAAGGACGGTCACGGCTTTGCCGTGCGGTATCGGCCGACGATGTGGAGCGTCGACAAGCTCTCGCTCCCCCGGGTGCGCGCCTTCCTCGGCTGCGCCGGCGTAATCGAAACCGGGAGTGGAGTCGTGGTCGGAGCCAGTGGCCGCACGGCACGCACGACGGACGAAGAGCCCTGGGTGAGCGTGGTGCCCGGCGAGCCTGATTTGTCTGCGGTGGCCCTGGATGTCGGCGGCCGGGCATGGGCGACGAGCCCTGGTCAGCTGTGGCTCCAGGCAGGCGCCCCGGGCTCCGAATGGCGCCCCGTATGGCGCGAAGACTGGCGTGTGCCCTTCGTTAGTGTCTACGCCGACCTCGGCATCGTGATCGCGATGACCGTGGACGGGGCCATCGTCGAAGGCCGCGACGACGGCTGAAGCTCTCGCTTGCCTCCCTGCGGCAACGGCTGAGTTTCGTCAGTCTTGCCGATCGGGAGGGGGCCCCAGCGGAGCTGGGGGAGGGGCTTCGGAAGAGCCCCTCAAGCAACACCGGGGTTGGGCACAGAGCGCTGGCAAATGCCGACGAGCGAGCGCCCTCACACGTTGGGGCGCTCGCTCGTCTTGCCAGTGTGGTGCCTTGACCCTTCTGAGGGGGATGACCGCATCCCCT
>JBFXBK010000006.1:0-68468 GCA_050183255.1 Polyangiaceae bacterium
TCAAGCCGAACCCATGCTACGGTGATTACCGTACGGATAATAAGGACGATTGCTTGAGCCCGAACCAGGAGCGCGCCTGGTCATCGCCGATTTTCCTCCACTACGTCGATCCGCCGAGTGACGGCGATGCAGGCGCGGACGCGGGCGCCCACACGGCCGACGCTGAGCGGTAGCTAGTCGCCAAACGCTTCGAGGATCGCGCGCCGGTACTCCCGGTGCGCATCCGTGGGGCAAAAGTGGCGCGGCGGGCTGACGCCCTTCACGTCAAGTAAGCCGTCATATTCCCTCAGGCGCTGCATCACGTCGTCCAGGGTTCCGGCGGCGCAGTACGTGTCCACCATGGCGTCGCTCACGAGGTCGAGCAGGGTGTCGCGTTCTCCCGCTTGAAACGCCTTGCGAATGGCCGCGACCTCCGCCCCAAAGCCATCGGCTTCGAACGCCGCGGAGTAGGTGCGCACGGTTGCGTAGAAGGCGAGCGGGCCTCGAGCGTGGCGGCGCGCCGTGGCGCGGTCATTCGCGATCGCCGTCGTGATGCCAGCCCCCAGCGTGAACTCCGAGCGGCTGCGGCCGGCTTTTTTCAGCCCGGTTTCGATGTGGGGCAGGGTGAATTCCTTCAGCGCGCGGGGCGAGATGAACACGTGGCCCAGGACCCCGTCGGCGACTTCACCTGCGAGCTCCAGCATGCGCGGCTGGTTGGCCCCGAGGTAGATCGGGATCGGAGTCGCCGGGCCCTTGCCGGGGCGGCGGTACGAGTCGATATCCGCGTGGATGAACTCGCCGTGATAGCTCACCGGCTCCGCTGTGTGCGCCTTGGCGAAGAACAGCCGCAAGAACTCGATCAGCTCGCGCATGTGGCGCACTGGTCCTCCGAAGTTCGTGACGCCGTGCCAGCGCTGGTTGAGCTGCTTCACTCCGGTGCCCAGGCCCAGCACGAAACGCCCACTGCCATCTGCGCGACGGGTGAGCTGATCCAGATCGAGCGCCGCCACGCCGAGCGCCATCGGGCTACGCACGAAGCCCAGCACCACGCCCGTGCCGAGTGTGATGTTCTCCGTCGCTGGCGCGACCGCTGCGAGCTGCACCCACGGATTGGTGTACAGCTCCGACGCCCAGAGCGACTCCACCCCAGCCGCCTCCGCCTCGCGGGCCGACTCCACGAGCTCTCGTGCGTCGAGCCCTGTTAGATGCATGGAAATGCGGTGCTTGGTGGGCGCGCGCGTACCCGAAGGGAGATCCGACATACCAGCGAGCGTACAACGCCTCGCGCGTTCTGCGCTTTCGTTTCGCTGATTGAGACTGGCGCAGAGTTTCCGCGCGTGGAGGTACGCTGCGTTGACCGGCGCTGCGTTGATGGAGTTGGTTCAAGCCTCAACGTAATCGCGAGGCGTACGGCCAACGCGATTGCTTTGCTCTGGCCGAGCGTTTACCTAGGCTCGCGATGACTGTTCTGGGGTTTGGGGTGAGGCGCTCAGTTTGGCGTCGGGTGGCAAGCGTGCGACCTCTGGTTTTGCTCGGGCTTGGCGCTGCGCTGGCGCTTGGCTGTAGCCCGACACAAAACGTGCGGGCGCTCCGCGCGTACGCCTACGAAGACCCAAACCTGCCGGTCGCCATCGATCGCGTCAAGGACCTCTACGCGACGCTTGACCTCGTCGATCGCTTGCTCCTCGAGACGCCCTATAGCCCCGGCGATGAGTGGATTCAGAAGCTGCCGCTGACGGATCGCGAGGCCGAGCGGATCCGGGAGGAAATACGCGGTCAAGAGCCGTACACCAGTCGCGAGTACGAAGTCCCGATCTTGAAGATCTACCGCATCCATCTGGAGCGCGTGCTCAAGGAGGTGCCGCGCAGCAGCCGGTCAGCTGCGGGGGAGGAGGACGAGGCAGACTCCAAGGACGACGCCAACAGCGACTCCTCGGACGACGAGAGCTCCCGCGGGATACCTGAGCCCGCCGATATTACCGCGCGGCAACTTTTGGGGGCGCCAAGCAAGCCCGTCAAGCCAGCGGACATCGACCTGGACGAAGACGAGCCGCCGGCTGGCAAGAAGCCAGCAAGCGACAAGCCTGCCGGGGACAAACCCGCGAGCACGACCGATAGCGGCGCTCCCGCCGCTACCGACGACGACGAAGCAGAAGACTCTCCCCGGGACAGCGCTGGCAGCTACCCGAACCTGTTCAAGGCGCTGGCTACCCTGGATCCGAAGCTCGCGAGTCTGGAGGCGCAGTGGGCCACCTACGCCAAGCGTCAGCGCATCGTCTTGCTGGCCAAGGCGCAGCTCGCCGAGGTCGAGAAGCAGTATCCGCCGGCGCCCTTCTTCTTGCCTCAGGCGGATCATCCGGCGGTACAGAACGCACGCGCGAGCCTCGACGCCGCCGAGAAGCAAGCCGACGAGACCGGCAGCAGCATCAAGGCGAACATCGAGACGCTCAAGCAAGAACGCCCCCGCGGCGACGACCAGCGCGCCATCGCCAAGGACGCGATGATCATCACCTCGGTGCTCGCGCGCATCGAGATGGAAGCGCTCGCGATGGTGCCCATCATCAGCGTCCAGGCCGCGCGCCTGGTGCCCAACGCTCCCGCGATCATGACCGGCATGGGGCAGGCTCTAGAAGCCAGCGCCGATCCAAGCGAGGTGGCCTCGGATCTGACGGCGCTGCCGACGCGCGTGACGGCGATTGAGGAGCGCTTGAGCCGCCAGCTCGCCGTGCTCGAACCGCTCGGGAGCGCTCTCGCCAGCTACGAAAAGAAGAACCTCGACGAGACCGTCGGCTTCGAGTGGAAGGAGAGCGCCGTCGACCAAGTCGCAGGCATCACCTTCGACTCATTGCGCGTGGATCTGGCCGGCGGTGCGGAGGCCTTCTTCTACAGCGGCATTGGCGCGGAGGAGCAGCGCAGCAGCGACAAGGTCAGCTACAGCTACAACGGGCGCACGCGGAAGCTCGACTACGAGGTGAGCCCGATCTTGCTTGCAACAGCGCACCTGCGCGTCAACTTCGACTGGCTGCAGCTACCAGACGCCGCCGGGCTCGACCTCGGGTTTGCGACGGACCGCGTCTTCAACAGCGGCGGATCCATCGAGAAGGGCAACCTCGGCAACGAGCTCGGCGCCGAGGGGCTGACCAGCGAAGCGATCAACGTGGGCCTCGCGGTGCTTGGCGTGAAGACCAACGTGCGCATCGCGAACTTCACCGCGGGTGAAGCGGTGGTGCGCGACGTCGCCACGGAGGCCGAAGTCGCCCGCGCGCCCTTCAAGTTCAAGATGACGCAGATCGACGTCGGCTACGATCTCTCCTTCGCCATGGGTGAGGGCGCCGGACGAGCCTACATCGAGGAGCTGGTCGTCGGCGTTCGCTACTTCGACTACCAGCTGCCGCGCATCCTGTACGAGTTTCAAGACACGGATCCCTCGGCGGACCGCGCAAACTACGTGTTCGCGCGGCAGTCGCCGCCGCAGTTCGTCAACAGCAAGTACTACATGGCCGGCGTTACCGCGCGGTTCGGGCCGGGTGAGACCAAGCAGTTCGCGCCCTTCTTCGACATGGCGCTGTATCTCGGCGGTGGGCCCACGTCCTACTACTTCCTGCGCGGCGACCCCCTGACCACTGGCGCGGACATTGAGGCGAATCGCGAGCGCTCCTCCACGACGGCAATCGCTGCGGACCTGGGCTTTGGCCTCGGCGCGCGCTATCGCGTGTTCAAGAGCGGCAGTCGGCTGCGCCTGTACATCAACGGCGTTTACCGCGCGGAACTGATTGGCTCCAGTCTGACCGCGGGCGGTGGCTCCGAGGAGGACAACCGCGCCATCGACTTTGGCGGCTCGGACCTGTTCCACGGCCCCGAGGTCACCTTCAGCGGCGCCTTCTGACGCCGCCAGAACACACAGAGACGCCAGCTCAGTAGCCGACGTCGAATTCCCCGGGGCGCGGATAGAGCACCGGTGCGGATGCGCTCGGGGACACCGGCCCCGGAGGTGCGCTCGGCGCCGGATCCGCTGAGGCGGGAGGAGTGGGCAGGGGCGTACTCGGTGCGGCTCCACCCCGAACGGACCACGCGTCGCTGTAGCTCGGTGGCCGACAGCGGACGAAGAAATTGCCCTTGGAGAGGCTGTGGGTGCGGCCGACGTCGTAGCCCGTCGGGCAGGCCTCCCCCGCAGCCTCGTAGCACAGGCCCTCATCGTCGCCGCAGCTCACATGCAGCATCTGGGTCCCGTCTGGACCGATGATGGGGTGCACCGTCGCGGCGCGCGGGGGCTGCGTTCGGGCGCAGGCGACTACTGCCAATGGAAGACTCGCGGCGAGCAAGCCGCTGAGAAGCAGACTGGACTTCACGCCCGAAGCAGACCCCGAAGCCGAGCCCTGCGCAAGCTGCCAGTTGCCTCAGCGACGGTCGAACGCCCAGACCGCGCGGACCCGGCAGCTCGGGTGGAGCGGACTCGGCGGGCGATGCGCGGGTAACATCAACTCCGCGACTGCTTCCGCACCCGGACGCCGGCTCTCGTAGAGCGCCAAGAACTCTGGAGCTGTGAGGGTGTGAGGCGGTGTTTCTGCAGCAAAAGTCCGCACGGTATGTGTTCGACGGTAGCGTCTTGCGGTCTCGAAGATCCCCGGGGCGAGCGCTTCGGCAGCGTGCACGTCGTCGTACCAACTCTGAAAAGCGCTCAGCTCGTTGGGCTCGATGCAGTCGGTGAGGCCGACCATCAACCCGGCAAACTCTGCGTCCCTGCGTGGCGGAGTCAGGCCACCCGTTGGCTCGTAGGGGCCGATGCAGTGTGTGACGAGGCTCCTCTCCCCCAAGACCGGGGTGAAGTGGTCCAAGAAGGCGTCCACCAGCGTCTCGGGGTCGTGCTCCTCCGCCGGCAGCCACAGCGCGAGGAACTTCGGCTGCTGGGGCAGGCGCTGCTTTTCAGGTTGGGGGTGAGGCGCACCGGACGAGTTGCTGTAACTCACCAGCACGCCCTCACCAAAATTGCCGCGAGGAAATATATCGCCCGGGGCGTCAGGCAGAGCGCTGCCTGCCCACAGCACCAACCGTTGCTGGTCTAGCTCCGCACCCATCGCGCTCACTTGCCCTTGAAGACGGGCTTGCGCTTCTCGGCGAAGGCGCGCGGGCCTTCTTTGGCGTCTTCAGTTGCCAAGATCGGCCAGCCGATCTCGAGCTCCTTCTTCAAGGCTTCGGCTTCTGTCAGGCCCTCGGTCTCTTGCACCGAGCGCTTCATGGCTTGCACGGCGAGCGGACCGTTGCCGGCTATCACCTCGGCGATCTTGAGCGCTTCCTCCAGGGCGGTTCCCTTCGGAACCACCCGGTTGATGAGGCCGAGCTTCTCGGCGTCCTCTGCCGTGAGGTGCTTGCCGGTGAACAGCATCTCCATCGCGTGGCAAAACGGGATTTGCCGGCGCAGGCGCACCGTGGACCCGCCCAGGGGGAATAGCGCCCAGCGCGCTTCGGCGACCCCGAGCTTGGCGCCTTCGCCCACGATGCGGATATCCGTGGCTTGCAGGATCTCCGTGCCGCCTGCGATCGCCGTGCCCTCGACCGCGGCGATCAGCGGCTTCTTCAGCTGATAGGAGCGGAGCAGCGCCTTCCAGTGCAGCTCGGGCTCTTTCTTCAGGCGGTCGGTCCACTCGTTCTGGGGACGCGGCCCGGCCATTTCCTTCAGGTCGCTGCCCGCGCAGAAGTGGCCGGCGGCGCCCGTCAGGATCGCGACTCGCACCTCGGGATCCTGATCGATGCGATCCCAGGCGTCCGCCATGCGCACCAGCATCTCCAGGTTGAACGCGTTCCGCGCCTCAGGGCGGTTCATGGTCACGGTGACGATGTGGCCCTGCTGCTCAACCAGCAGGCACTCTTGGCTGTCGCTCACGGCTGATCGCTCCTCGCTGAATGACGCGCCGGGTAAAGCGCGTCGAAAACCCATGGAACTCGGCTCGTTGCAGCATAGAACACGTTTCACTTTCCGCAGCAAGGGGCCTTGCCCGACAAAGTGAAACGTGTTCTATTTTCTCGGTCCGACGCGACCGCATCCCGTGAGGGTCGCCGGACCTCGGATCGGACCCAGCTCGGGCTTGTGCTTCGGCGCGGACTGGCTCACGAAACGAAAAACAGGAGTGGGCATGACTCAAGCGATCCCGACCGACGTGCAAACCACCAAGCAGTCTCAGAGCAGCACCCCGAGCGGGGAAGACATGGTGTCGCGGGCAAACGAGCTGCTGCCGACGCTCAAGAGTCGCACGGCGAAGGCAGACGAGCTGCGTCGCCTGCCCGATGAGACCATCGCCGAAATGAAGCGCCTCGGGTTCTTCCGCATGCTGCAACCCGCGCGCTGGGGCGGCTATGAGCTCGACCCGCAGTACTTCTTCAGGTCGCAGTGGACGATCGCTTCCGCCTGTCCCAGCACCGCGTGGGTGCTCGGTGTGGTCGCGGTGCACTCCTGGCAGCTCGCGCTGTTCCCTCTGGAAGCGCAGGAAGAGGTGTGGGGTAAGGACACCGACGTGCTCATCTCGAGCTCGTACGCGCCGACGGGGAAGATCGAGAAGGTCGACGGCGGCTACAAGGTGAGCGGGCGCTGGAGCTTCTCGAGCGGCTCCGACCACTGCGACTGGGTGTTTCTCGGCGGATTCGTTCCCACCGAAGGTGGCCCTCCGGATATGCGCACCTTCTTGTTGCCGAAGCGCGACTATGTGATCGACGACAACTGGCACACGATGGGGCTGCGCGGCACCGGCAGTAAGGACATCGTCGTGGATGGTGCCTTCGTGCCGGAGCACCGCACCCACAAGTTCAGCGACGGGTTCAAGCAGAAGAGCCCCGGAAATGAGCTGAATCCGGCGCCGCTCTTCAAGCTGCCCTTCGGACAGATCTTCGTGCGCTCCGTGTCGACGAGCGCCATCGGCATCGCTCAGGGCGCCCTGAACGCGTTCCTCGACATCGCCCAGAGCCGCATCGCCGCCAGCGATGGCAGCAAGGTGTTCCTGGATCCGACGACGCAGGTTGTGGCGAGCGAGGCTGAGGCCACGATCGACGAGTGCCGTGTGGTGCTGCTCCGCGCCTTCGATCAAATGATGGCTGCGGTGCGCGCCGGCGAGCCCATCCCGATCGACCTGCGGGTCAAGTACCGCTACGAGTCGGGCATCGTCGCGACGAAGTGCATGGGCATCGTCGACCAGCTCATGAGCGCCAGCGGTGGCCGCGCGATCTTCCAGGGCGCGCCGATCCAGCGCTACTTCCTGGACGTGCACTGCGCCCGCGCCCACTACGCGAACAACCCGGACAAGCCGGCGCGGAACTACGGCGGGGTCCAGCTCGGACAGAAGACCACCGACTTCTTCATCTGAAGCACGCTACCGTAAGGAAACAATGCAGACATCACCGGCGCTAGGCGTCACCCAGCTGGGCTACATGGGCTTCGAGGTCAAGAGCCTCGAGGCCTGGGAGAAGTTCGCCACCGAGGTCCTGGGTCTCGGGATCCGCGAGCGGGACGCCGACGGCTCCTTGCGCCTGTGTCTCGACAGCTACAAGCAGCGCTTCTTCGTCTCTGACGGACCCCTGAACGACGTGAGCGTGTTCGGCTGGGAGGTGGCGGATGACGCCGCCTTGGCCCAGGTAGTCGCTCGTCTAGAGGGGGTGGGGGTGAGGGTCACTCCGGGCAGCGCCGAAGAGGCCGCGAAGCGCTCTGTGCAGCAGCTCGTGAAGTTCGAGGACCCGAGCGGTAACCCCCTCGAGCTGTACTTCGGCGCGGAGCGCGCGCACGAGCCCTTCGTCTCCAGCGTGGTTCAGGGGGGCTTCGTCGCCGAAGAGCAAGGCCTCGGCCACTGTGTGGTCACCGCCCGAGACAAGGACGAAGCGACGCGCTTCTACGGCGAAGTGCTCGGCTTCAAGCTGAGCGATCACATTCGCTGCACCTTCTACGGTTTCCCTGTGGATTTGTCGTTCTTTCACGCCAACGCCCGCCACCACAGCCTGGCGTTTGGCGGACCACAGAAGAAGCGCATCCATCACTTCATGCTGGAAGCCAAGCACATGGACGAAGTGGGCCTGTGCTTCGACCGCGCCTTGAAGGCTGGCGTCCCGATCATGCAGACCCTGGGCCGCCATCCCAACGATCGCATGTTCTCGTTCTACGCCAAGACCCCGAGCGGCTTTCAGTTCGAGTTCGGCTGGGGCGGGCGACAAGTGGACGACGCCACCTGGCAGCCGACGGAATACAACTGCATCAGTGAGTGGGGTCATCACCCGCCTCTCGTTTTCAAGGGCTGAGCGGCCGCAGGCCCAAGATTGTTGTTTGTTCGCGCCCACAGGCGCGAAGTCTCGCGCGAGCGGAGTTAGTTCATGCCTACCGAAGAGCAGCTCAGAGTAGTTCCCGAGGGAAAGTACGCGGACGTCGGCGACGGCCTCAAGATGCACTACCACGAGGCGGGGCCAGACAGTGGCCGCGTGCTGTTGTGGATCCATGGCAGCGGCCCAGGCGCCAGCGGGTACTCGAACTTCAAGCGCAACTACCCGTATTTCGCCGAGCGGGGTTACCGCTGCATCGTCGCCGACACCCTGGGCTACGGCTACTCCAGCATGCCGGAAGAGGGCGACTACTCGTCCGCCTATCTCGCAGGGAAGTACAAGCAGCTGCTCGAGGCAGCGGGTGCCGAGAAGGCGTGCGTGATCGGCAACTCCCAGGGCGGGAACCTCTCGATTCAGCTAGCCCTCGATTTCCCCGAGACGGTGGAGCGGCTGGTGCTCATGGCGCCTGGTGGCCTCGAGCAGCGCGAGGTCTACATGCAGATGGAAGGCATCCAGGCCATGATGAAGTCCTTCTTCGCGAAGGAAGGCATCACCCGCGAAGGCATGCGCAGCACCTTCAAGCTGCAGCTCTTCGACGAGAAGCTGATCACCGACGAGATCATCGAGGAGCGCTTCCAGATCGCCCAGACGCAGCCGAAGTCGGTGATCGCGAAGATGAAGGTCGCGTACCTGGCTGAGCGCCTGAAGGAACTCAGCTGCCCGGTGTTTGGCCTCTGGGGGGTCGAAGACAAGTTCTGTCCCGTGAGCGGCGCGATGACGGTCGCCCGCGAGGTCAAGGGCGCGAAGGTGATGCTGGTCAACGGCTGCGGTCACTGGGTGATGGTGGAGCACGCCGCGCTGTTCAACTCGCTCTGCCTGCAGTTCCTCGCGGCTGCGCCCGGGTTCGAGGCTGCGGCTGGATCCGGAGCCTGAGCCATGGATCAAGCCAAGCGCGAACACTACGGCGACGAGCTGTACACGGCGCTCCGAGAGCGCAGCACGGTGGCGCCGCTCACCTCTCGCGAAGCGGACATCACCATCGACGACGCCTATCATATTTCCCGGCGGTTATTCGAGCGGCGCCTGGCCGACGGTGAGCAGCTGATCGGCAAGAAGATCGGCGTCACCTCCAAGGCGGTGCAGAACATGCTCAATGTGCACCAGCCCGATTTCGGCTACCTCACCCACGTGATGCGCTTCGAGAACGGCGCGGAGATGCCCGTCAGCAAGCAGCTGATTCAGCCGCGGGCGGAGGGCGAAATCGCCTTCATCCTCAAGCGAGACCTGGTAGGGCCGGGCATCACGCCGGAGCAGGTGGTCGACGCAACCGAGAGCATTCACCCGTGTTTCGAGGTGGTGGACAGCCGCATCGAGGGCTGGAAGATCAAGATCCAGGACACCATCAGCGACAACGCGTCGAGTGGCCTGTTCTTGATGGGTGAGGGCAAGTCACCCAGGGGCTTCGACTTCTTCAGCTGCGGCATGGTGGTGGAGAAGAACGGCGTCGTGATCAGCACCGGGGCTGGCGCCGCGGCGCTGGACTCACCGCTGATCTGTGTGGCTTGGCTAGCCAACACCTTGGGCGCCTACGGCATCGCGCTGAAGGCCGGTGAGGTGGTGCTCTCGGGCTCCCTGGTGCCCCTCGAGCCCGTGGTGGCGGGCGACGTGATGAAGGTCACTGTCGGTGGCCTGGGTACCGCCGAGGTGCGCTTCACCTGAACCACCGCCGGTTGGGCTATCAATGCATGGCATTGCCGTGAGGAAGCATTCATGATCAAGGCAGCAATCATCGGCTCGGGCAACATCGGCACGGATTTGCTCTACAAGGCCAAGCGCAGCGAGTGGATCGACCCGGTGTGGGTGGTCGGCATCGACCCCGACAGCGACGGCTTGAAGAAGGCGCGCGAGCTCGGCTGCAAGACGACCCACGAGGGCGTCGACGGCTTGCTCCCGCACTTGAAAGCGGACGGCGTTCAGATCGCCTTCGACGCCACCAGCGCGTATGCCCATCGAGACAACGCGAAGAAGATGGCTGCCCACGGCGTGCTGATGATTGACCTCACCCCCGCGGCGATCGGCCCGTACTGCGTGCCACCAGTGAACCTCAGGGCTCACGCCGGCTCCGGCGAGATGAACGTCAACATGGTCACCTGCGGTGGCCAGGCGACCATCCCGATGGTGTACGCGGTCAGTCGCGTGCAGCCGGTCGATTACGCCGAGATCGTGGCCACCGTCGCCTCGAAGAGCGCTGGGCCGGGCACGCGCAAGAACATCGACGAGTTCACCCGCACCACCGCGGGCGGCGTGGAAAAGGTCGGCGGCGCCAAGCGGGGCAAGGCGATCATCATCTTGAACCCCGCCGATCCGCCGCTGATCATGCGGGACACCATTCATTGCCTCACGGAAACAGAGCCGGATCGTGAGGCCATCGAGCGCTCGGTCAAGGAGATGGTCGCCGAGGTGCAGCGCTACGTGCCGGGCTACACCTTGAAGAACGGCCCCGTCTTCGACGGGAAGCGCGTCAGCGTGTTCATGGAGGTCGAGGGCCTCGGAGACTACCTGCCGAAGTACGCGGGTAACCTGGACATCATGACCGCCGCAGGGCTGCGCACGGCGGAGATGTTCGCCGAGGAGATCGCGAGCGGAAAGTTCACCCTGAAGCCCACGGAGCTCGCGCTGTGAGCGCAGGAGGCAACATGACCGACCTCAAAGGCAAATACATCAAGCTCCATGACATGTGCCTGCGCGATGGCATGCACGCCAAGCAGCACCAGATCAGCGTCGAGCAGATGACGAAGATCGCCTGCGCCCTCGACGAGGCCGGCGTGCCGCTGATCGAGATCACCCACGGCGACGGCCTCGGCGGTGCGAGCGTGAACTACGGCTTCCCGGCGCACACCGACACGGAATACCTGAGCGCCGTGATCCCAAAGCTCAAGCAGGCGAAGGTCTCTGCGCTGTTGCTGCCGGGGATCGGCACCGTCGATGAGCTGCGGATGGCGAAAGATTTGGGGGTGAGCACCGTCCGCGTGGCGACTCACTGCACCGAAGCCGACGTCAGCGAGCAGCACATCGGGCTTTCGGCGAAGCTAGGTCTGGACACCGTGGGCTTCCTGATGATGGCCCACATGATCTCCCCCGAGCAGATCCTCGAGCAGGCGAAGCTGATGGAGAGCTTCGGCGCTAACTGCATCTACTGCACGGACTCCGCGGGCTACATGCTGCCGCCAGACGTTACCGCGCGGATCGGACTTCTGCGAAGCGAGCTCAAGCCGGAGACGGAGATCGGCTTCCACGGCCACCACAACCTCGCCATGGGCTGTGCCAACTCGATCGCCGCGATTGAGGCGGGTGCGGTGCGCATCGACGGGTCAGCCGCTGGCCTCGGCGCGGGTGCTGGCAACACGCCCCTCGAAGTATTCGCGGCCATCCTGGACCGCATGGGCGTCGAGACGGGCATCGACCTCTACAAACTGATGGATGTCGCCGAGGACCTGGTGGTGCCGATGATGGACCAGATCATCCGTATCGACCGCGACGCGCTGATCCTCGGCTACGCTGGCGTTTACTCGTCGTTTCTGCTGTTCGCTAAGCGCTACGGCGAGCGCTACGGGCTCTCCTCACGGGACATCCTGGTGGAGCTTGGCAAGCGCAAGACCATCGGCGGCCAGGAGGACATGATCGAAGACGTGGCTCTGGAGATGGCGCGGGCGAAAGAGGCATCCAAGGGAACGGGCGCAGCCGAATGAGCGACGCGCGCGACCTGGAACGGTTCCGGGAGGAGACGCGCGCCTGGCTGGAGGAGAACTGCCCCCAGTCGATGCGCAGCAAGATCCTCGACCCCAGCGAAGAGGTGTGGGGCGGCCGCAACGCAACGTTCAAGCTACCAGACTCGAAGCTCTGGCTCGAGCGCATGGCCGCCAAGGGCTGGACGGCGCCCACGTGGCCCACGCAGTACGGCGGCGGTGGCCTGAGCGCGGCTGAGGCACGGGTACTGGAGGAGGAGCTCAAGCGCATCGAGGCGCGATCCGCGCTCAAGAGCTTTGGCCTCTGGATGCTGGGGCCAGTGCTGCTCGAGTACGGCAACGAAGAGCAGCGCCAGCGCTTTCTGCCTGGCATCATCCGCGGGGAGACGCGCTGGTGTCAGGGCTACAGCGAGCCCGGCGCCGGCAGTGACCTGGCGTCGCTGGCGACCCGCGCGGAGCTGCAAGGCGACCACTACCTGATCAATGGCCAGAAGATCTGGACCAGCCACGCCGACAAGGCCGACTGGATGTTCTGCCTGGTGCGCACGAACCCCGACGGAAAGAAGCACGACGGCATCAGCTTCATCCTGATCGACATGCAGAGCCCTGGCGTCTCGGTGCGGCCGATCCAGCTGATCAGCGGCGCATCGCCCTTCTGCGAGACGTTCTTCGAGGACGTGCGCGTGCCGAAGGAGAACCTGGTCGGGGAGCTGAACCACGGCTGGAGCGTCGCCAAGCGGCTCTTGCAGCACGAGCGCGCCTTGATCAGCAAGCTGCGGGACGATGCCCCGGAAGAGGACGAGACCTTGCCTGAGATGGCGGTGCGTCTGCTCAACGGCGGTGAGCCCGGACCGCTGAAAGATCACGCGCTGCGGGAGCGCCTCGCCCAAGTCGAGATGGACTTCCTCTGCAACAAGCTCACCCTGCGACGCTCGTCGGAGTCCATTGCCGCGGGGATCGGCCCTGGGCCAGAAACGAGCATGTTCAAGCTGTACGGTACAGAGCTGAACAAGCGGCGCAAGGAGCTCAAGGTGCTCTTCATGGGCTATCAGGGCCTCGGCTGGGACGGCGACGGCTACACGCCGCGTGAGCTGCAAATGACTCGGGACTGGCTGCGTTCTCGCGCCAACTCCATCGAGGGCGGCAGCTCCGAGATCCAGCTGAACATCATCGCCAAGCGCGTCTTGGGGCTGCCGTCATGAGCTTCGTCCTGACCGAAGAGCAGCTGTCGATCCAGAAGACGGCGCGGGACTTTGCCCGGGAGCGCCTGAACATCGCGGCGTTCCGACGCCTGCGGGATGCACGCGACGCCCAGGGCTTTGAGGGCCCGGTGTGGAGCGAGCTCGGCGAGCTTGGGTTGAGCGCGGTGCACTTGCCCGAGGCTTGGGGCGGCGCAGGACTTGGCTACGCTGAGCTTGGGCTCGTGCTCCAGGAGCTTGGACGGAACCTCGCGGCAACGCCCCTCTTCGGCTCTGCGGTGCTCGCCGCGGAGGTGCTGCGTGAAGCGAGCGAGAGCCAGCCGTCGCTGGCCCCTTTGGGAGAGCGCCTCGCTGCGGGGGAGCAGCTGTTTGCACTGGCCCACGAAGAGCGGCCGCGCTTCGCCCCGTACGCGGTGACCACGCGCCTCGAGCGCACGCCGGGCGGTCTCAAGTTGACCGGCGAGAAGGCGCTGGTGCTCGAAGGCCACCTCGCGGACCAGCTACTGGTCGTCGCGCGGAGCTCGGGCGAGCCAGGAGCGCGTGACGGACTGAGCCTGGTGATGGTGGATCCAAGCGCACCAGGCATCACGCGCACGCGGCTCTCTACCGTCGACTCCCGCGGCTACGCGCGCATCGCGTTCAGCGACGTCGCGCTCAGTGAGGACGCGCTGCTCGGCAAGCTGGGGGAGGGCGCCGCGCTCCTCGATCCGGCGCTCGATCGGGCGACCATCGCGCTCTCTGCGGAGATGTTGGGCGGCGCCCTCGAGGTGTTCGAGCGCACCGTGCAGTACCTCAAAGAGCGCCAGCAGTTCGGGGTGCCCATCGGCTCCTTCCAGGCGCTGCAGCACCGAGTGGCGCAGCTCTTCTGTGAGCTCGAGCTCAGCAAGAGCGTCGTGATGGAAGCGCTCAGCGCGGTGGACGAAGGGCGTGACGATGTGCCGCTCTTGGCCAGCGTCGCCAAGGCGCGGCTCTCGGATACGTATCTGCTCGCGGCGTCCGAGGGCGTCCAGATGCACGGCGGCGTCGGCGTCACCGACGAGTACGACATCGGCTTGTTCTACAAGCGCGCGCGGGTGTGTGAGCTGCTGTTCGGCGACGCCGCGTATCACCGGGCGCGCTTCGCCTCACTCTCTGGCTTCTGAGCGAAAGTGAGCGCGCGAACAGCGCTAGGCCAGGCCCAACTCTTTTGCCGCGGGGATCAGCACCTGCGCCAGCGCCTCCCGGCGCAGGGTGATGGCCTCCGCGGGGTCGAGGAAGCCGTAGCCCGAGACGGACAGATCGGCGCAGGCGTATTTCACGCCGCTCTCGGCGCTGGTGTGGAGCGCGGGCGCCAAGATGCGGCGCACCTTGGAGGTGAACTCGGAGCCACCGGTCTCACAAGCAAAGCGCAAGAAGGCCCAGGCGAGCTCGGCGTGCTCCGCCTCGTCCGTTGCGATGATTTCGAGGGCTAGCTTGAGCGCCGGGAGCGTGGCTCGCTCGGCGCAGCGCTCGGCCTCGAGTGCGGACAGCGTTTCCCCGAGGCAGCCCTCGATGGCGGTGCTCTGGGCGAGGCTCAGCAGGCTGAAGTCGGCGTCGAGAGCGCCGCCCAAGGCACCGCGCAAGTCCAGAGGGCCCGGGCCGAGCGCATCGCCCGCGTAGCGGCTCGCGACCGCGAAGCACAAGCGCGCGTGGCGCACCTCGTCCAGGGCTGCGTGGTGAGCCCGCTCCAGCAGGTCCGGAGGCGCACCAACGGACAACAGCCCGAGGCAGAAGCGGTCGAACGACGCGACCGACGCATGCTCGTTCTGAGCCCGCCGCAGCCAGAGCTTCATGAGCTGCTGCCTCAGCGTTGGCGAGATGGTCTGGACGTCGAGTTGCCCCAGAGCCTCACGGAAAAGCTCCAGGGCTTGTTGATGCTTCATATCCACGACCAGTCACGTCTGCGAACTACCGGCGCCTGACGGGCGGCGCCATCCACGATCAGCGGGCGACCGTCGCAGGCAATCGCCCCGACCACATAGCAACATGGGCCTTCGCCCGCCAGGCGGGGGGCGTAGGGACCCGAACGCTCGCCGCACTCGCAGCTTCCAGAACCGGGCGGCAAGTCAGGAAACACGCTGTAGTCGACGTCCGAAGGAGCCGGACACGTACCGGCGTTCGGTGTGCCGCACACGACCTTCTCGCAGCACTGCCCGTAGTAGCCGCCGTCGTAGTCGGGGCCCGAGCAGGTCAGTTCCGTGGGGTAAGGATCCAGGTTTCCCGCGTCGAAGCTGGCGTCCGCTGTGGCATCGCTTCCCGCGTCGACGCTGCTACCTCCCGAGCCGCTGCTGCCTCCGGAGCCGCTGCTACCCCCCGAACCGCTGCTGCCTCCGTTCCCGCCATCCGTGTCGGTGTTGCCGCCACAACCGGCGAGCAGGGCTAGGCTTCCGCCCCAAGCTGCGGCGCGCAGCAGACGCTTGAGGTGTTGCTCCATAAAAGTACCTACCTTTCTCTCCTCTGCGCCCCGTGGGCGCCGAAGTCAAACGCTGTTCTTGAACGTACTCGCAAGTTTCAGGCCAGCGGTTTGTGCCAGCATCCCCGAGCCAGACCGCTAGAGTTTCGGCCATGAGCGCGTTCTTGGCCGTGAAGAGAGTGTGCCGCGGGGGGTTGGCGCTGACACTGGTGACAGCCTGCGCCAGCCACGAACCTGCCCAGCACCCGACGCCAGCTGCCGCCAACCCATCGCCGCCCGCAGCAGAGCCGGCGGTGAGCGTCGCGGCGCAGACGCCACCCGAGCCGCCGGCCGCCGTCGTCGCAAGCGATGCCCAGCAGCCGAACGCGGCCGAGGACACCCCCGAGGGGCGGCGGGAGCGCCTGCTACGCATCGATCGCCTGACGCGTCCCACACCCGCGGCGATGAACGAACCGGCGCGTCCCGCCAAGCTGAAAGCCGGCCTCTACCGCTGCAGTGTTGGAGAGGGCTACAAATTGCGAGATTGCCTCGTGGAAAAAGACGGCGAGGGTCGTACCCTGCTCGAGATCGGGCGCGGCAACTTGATCGCGGCTCGAGGCGTGATCTGGGATGAGGGCAAGGGGCTGCATTTCGAAGGCTATCTGACCGACGATCGCCCGTTCGGCTGCTTCAGCTGCCAAGATCGTTGCTACATCGAGCCCACACAGTGCGGTTGCCAGGTGGCCCCCTTCGAGGTCGCTGAGGCTTGCGTGGTGCAGTCCGTCAGCATCGACTTCACGGGAGGAGGCAACACGTTCCGCGGCGAGATGACGTATCACCAGTTCTGGCCCACGTTCGAGGGGCAGGGGGGAGAGCGGCACCTCGTCGTGGCGAGCCGCGAGGAGAAGCACCCGGTGCGGTTGATCTTCAAGCAGCCTTGCCCGAAGTACAATCCGCGCTGCAAGCCGGACACCCAGCGCCCCGAAATTGACCCCATCTAGTCACTCCGTGAGCCGAATAAGGGAACAGCTCAAGACGTTGGCGACCCAGCTCCGTGCGTCAGGCATGTCGAGCACGGTTAGATTCTATGCGGAATTGGGTATTGGGCGTAGCCCGCACCCCTACGCTCCGAGGTGCTGCGAGCTGCGGGCCGTGCCCCATCCTGGGGTGCCGGGTTCATGGCTGTGCGACGTGGGGGTCCACGCCGCCGATGGTTCGGGAGCGACGCAGATTGTCGTGTTCGGAGGGCCGTTCGATGGTTTGCTCACAGCCCTTGCCGGCGAGGAGCTTGCGCTCAAGGTGCTAGACCAGCTGGACGCCCTGGCTGAGTCGCAAGTGTATGCGGCTCAGCAGTTGCCGCGAGGAGACGAGAGCGGCCTGGCGCCGCCGATCACGCGCTTCCTGGAGATGTCCCGGGAAGTGAAGCGCTTGGCTGACTCGGTGGCGGCGCCGGCGGGCTGGCAGCTACGCTCGAGCCTCGCGCTGCCCCTCAGTTGGCCCGTCGCGCCAGGGCATGGCCTGGCGACCTACGTCGCCGCGATTCGGTTCATCGGACCGACGCTATTCGAGAACTCCCAGCCGCTCGCACGGGTACTCCACGATGCGACCCTGAGTGAGGCACCTCGCCTCGAACCGTTGAACGAGCTACCAACGCCTCAGGGCACGAACAGCGTGCTCCCTGTGGCCCCCGCAGATCTCGAGCACGTCCAAAGCCTCCCCCGTGTGGAGCAGGCCTACGCCGCCGTCTGGCGAGGGCACTTCAACGGCAACTGGGAGCGCGCACTGCGCGAGCAGTGGTCGTTCTTTCGGCGCCACCACGGCTGGTGGTGGCACGCGCTGTCAGCCGAATGTTCGGGGTTCACGGCTTGGCTAGCTACTTCCCGAACTTGACGACGTAGGACACGTTGGAGCCCCCCGTGATCGGACCGGTCCCGATGTCTATGCTTGGAGCTTGAGTCGTTCCGACCACAAACACTTCGCCGGTCGGAGCGGCTGTCGTCGAAATCGCGTATCCACCCTCCGCACCGCCAATCGTGCGGTGCCACTTATGGTGTTGCCCTGCTTGTCGAGCTTGATGACCGCTGGGAGGTGATTGGGGAAGCCTGTCAACGTGGTCGTCCCCAGGTCTACCGCGCCCACCGCGTCACCAGTAAACGCGACATCCCCGTTCGGAGAAACACCTACGTTCGGTCGCGAAGCGGTTGAAGCTGCGGGAGTGAAGCTGCCAAAGCCCTTTGCCCAGTCGAGCTGAAAATCCGCGTTCACAAATCTGACTCGAGACAGGAAGGTGCTCATCCCGACCGCCGTTACAGGGCTCGAATCTTGGGTAAAAGATGTGTCGAACCGACCATATACGGTGACGCTGCCAACGGCATCCACTCCGAGTGCTAGGATCGTCTCGTTGCCCGAGATGGAACCCCACACGTAGGTTGCAACACCTTGCCCCGCGGAACTAAGCTTTACCAGGAACGCATCGACGGCACCACGGGCGCGGGCGGTAACACTATCGAAGTCGACATCATTCTCGAACGCACCTCCAAGGTAGACGTTACCGACAGCGTCGACCTCAAGCGCGTAGGCCGCGTCCAGACCAAGGCTGCCAAAGCTCCGTATCCAACCGGCCCCGAGCGTTAGGTCCGGCTCAAGGTTCATCGCGAGTATGTCGGAGCCTTGGGGCGTGAGCTGCCCGCTTCCAAGATCAATAGGCTGGTCGATCGAGCCAGCGACATACACCCGACCTTGGGCTGAGACACGCAACGCGAGTGGGGTGGCTGAGCCAAGAGATCTACTCGCGGTAACCTCGCCGGATGCCGAGATCCGCAGGAGTGTGGCTCCAGCCGGACGTTCTCCGTCCCCGAAGTCGACCGGTGACGTGTTGGCGACCGCTGCATACACCGAGCCGTCTGGAGCATTTGCGCCTGTGATCAGGAAGTCGGCGTCCAGGCCGAAATTCTTCAGCCATTCAACATGTCCGGAGCTGTCGATTCGGGCGAGGAACGCGTCGAAGTCGTCGCTCGCGGCGGCGGTCTTGTCTCCGATCTGGAGGCCTCCCGAGAAGATTCCCCCGATGACAAGGGAGCCATCGTCGTTAGCAACCGCGAGCGTGGGGCCACCACCTCCCTGGTCGAAGACGAGTCCCCAGATCCCACACTCATGATGATCGCAGTTCTCGTCCACCGTGGGTGTCGTGCAGTCCTCAATCTGGGGCAAGCTCTCGCCAACACACACGCCCCACGCCGAGTTGTCGTCGCACGTTTGAGTTCCGACCCTGCAAATCCCGGCTCCGAGGGTACCCGCAGGGCCTGAATAGCAGTCCTGCACGCTAGTCGGGACGCAATCTATGCCCCCGGTTCCAGCTGTCCCTCCGACGCTAGCTGTACCCGCTGCCCCCGAGCCACCGGCCGAGCCGCCACTGCCACCAATTCCCCCGGCGCCCAGCGATGGGTGGAAGTCGCTCAATCCCAAGACGTCAGAACATGAACAAAGCAACGGGAGACACAAGATCGGGCCCAGCCAGCGCATGGACGTCTGTCTAGCACGGATCGCACGAAACCCCCTGGACCGCGAGAGTCTTGTCCCTCTGGGATTGCGCCGTCGGAATCCGCGTGGCAACCGCCTGTTGCGCGCTGCGTCGGGGACTAAGTCCGTGGGTACGTGAAGGGCGCCTTACGTAACGCAGTGAAACATGTTTCACTTTGTGCGGTCAGGCGGCGGTGAACCCAGGTGAGGCGCGCTGGGTTTTCAAAGGCGCTGACGAGTGGCGCGTCTCGTTTCCACGCGGAAAAAAGGTGGACACGATGAACAGGGCTTGGTTGCGTTTAGCGTTTTTGGTTGGTGCGGTGAGCTGCGTGACGGCGGGTTGCGGAAGTGACTCCGGCAGCGAGGGCTCCGGGGGTAGCGGCGGCAGCGGCAACGGTGGCAGCGGCGCGACGGCGGGCGACGGTGGCACTGCAGGCGATGGCGGCACGGCGGGCACCTCGAACAACGGCGGGGCAGCGGGCTCGGGCGCCGCGGGCGGTGCCGGTGGCAGCGCCGCGGGTGGCAGCAGCGGTAACGCGGGAAGCGCCGGAACTGGCAACACGGGTAATTGCCCCGGGGCAACGGCTTGGGAAGTGACCTACGACTTGACGGGTTCCGAGTTTGAGATCTCCGAAACCACGTTGGGTGCAGGCGATCAGGTTAACACCCTACAGATGCCGTACTCTGATGACACCAACTGGGGGCCTGGGACAATGGTTCTCCGCTTCTCCGACACTGGCGGCGCACCAAGCGATGGCAGCGCGCAAGTGGTTTCATACGTTGCCACCATGGACTTCGTTGTGCGTAAGGCTGCGACCGTGCACACGCAGCTCAACGTTGACGCTGTGGGAAGCGCGGGCGAGTGTGGCGCAGCGTTGGGCGCCCTGACGGGAGATACGCTGAGTTTCACGACCCCATTGCACAACTACCATACCAAGGGGGTGATCACCTGCGAGGCGGGGCTGTGTGGCCTGGCGGGATTGGAGCAACCCCGCAACGAAGATGAGACCAAAGATCTTCCGCTGAATTCCTTCGTGTTCACGAACGGGATCTCGGCGTTCGAGATGGCAAAGACCACTGTTTCAAAGGATAGCCAAGCCCGCACTACACTCGCTTTTAAGGGCACCGAAACGAGCCGCACGCAGGTCTGCGCCTGCGAGTAACTAGGACTAGGTGAGCTCGGCGATGCGCCAAATAGAAGTGGCTTGCTTGGCAAGCCACTTCTGATGCTGGGCGAGCGTTTGCTCTGTCCAGTCTCCGTACTCACTGACGCGCTTCGTGAGTCCGAACTCGCTCTGCGCGAACGCCTCGCGCTTGACGGCGAACCCCGCGGTACCGAGCTTGCGATTCTTGGTGGCGTTAAGCAGAGTCATGTTGCCAAGCCTGTACCGACAGCGGTCCGCCTGATCGTCTGTGAAGCCGTCCCAGTCATCATCGGGGTGTTCCGGGAGGATATGCTCGATGTTGTACTTGGTGTCCTCAGGGTCATACCCGTGGTTCGAGACGTGTCGTTCCACTTCGAACAGTATGTACCTAACCACCCGCTTGTTCCGACCCGAGGTGGTCCGCAGGGCCTTTTCTTCGAACGCACCGCGGAACTGGGAATCGTTGACGTAGATGGGCTTCAGCGCGCGTATCGCCTCTCGGGGGCTCTGAACGCTTCCCGTGGCGATGAAGCGAGCGATTTCGTTGTATGTCTTCTCTTGGTCCCCCGGCGCGAAATGCGCGATCACGTTGTACCGAAACGCGACGACCACGCATGCCCGGAGCAGCTGAGTGAAACCTGCGTCATCGAAGCCGCGGCGGGCAGCGAGCAGCAACGACCACTGCTGACGGACTCCAAACAAGTGGAGTTGTGAGAGGTACTTCTGTTGATCCAACGTCCAACTAGGGTCGTGGGGATCATAGAACGCAGCGTACGTGTCCGCGTCACGGTCGAGTTCACGTAGGAAATCAAAGACGTGCGCCCGATCGTTAATTTCTCCGCGGATTACTTTGAACAGCTCCGACTGACGGACGAAGGGTCGTTGGCTGTTCCAGAACACCCGGAGGAAATCCTGGACGCTCTCGCTGCCGAGCTTGCCGAGGATCCCTTCCCACTTCTCGTCGAGTTCCCGCATCTCCCGTTCATGCCCGCCCGCCGCATGAACCACCGAGAACAAGTAGTTCTTCAACAGATCCGTGGAGGACAGTCGGACACCTCGGGCGTTTAGAGTCTCGAAGACCTTGAAGGCGTTGAGTTCATCGGCGACCGAAATGACTGTGAAGAAGAGGCGATCCGCGATCGCGTCCACAAGCCGAGCGTAGTCTGCCCCGTCCTGGCTGCAGTCGAGCTGCCTGCGCACCCGCTCCTCGAACCAAAGGAAGCAATTTCGCAAGAGCTTCTCTGAAGGGTTCAGTCCGCGCCGCGGCACCTGGGTGAGAGGAACGAGGTAGGTGCGGTACAGGCTGTCGTTGTGCCGGTTTAGCGTGAGCTTTGCCTGAGTGAGTAGTGTGACCGGGTCCAGAAAACCGATGTACGTCTTTCGGAGTTCTTCGATTCTCCTCGTGTTGTCATGCTCATCGACCTTGTTCTCGACCAGCAAGTGGAGATTCTTCAGCACGGCCAGGATCAGCACGCTCAGCGTGGTGAGACGCTGCTGACCGTCGATCACATCGAAGTTCCGCTCGTCCCTCGTTTGAAGCACGAGGTAGCCCATGTAGTGGGCCGGTTCACCGTTGGGCGCGAGGAGTCCGACGATGTCTTGCCATAGGTCGTCCCACTCCTCCTCTGTCCATGAGTAGTCGCGCTGAAACGGCGGAACGCGATAGACCACGCCGTTGCCCATCAGCTTTCGTAGCGTCTGGTTCGAGGTATTGAAGGTCGTTGCAGCGGCCACGGAGTACTTGCAGGCTACACCAGGGCTACAGCCAGTGCCACGGACCTACTCGACGCATCCACGCGTCGCGTCAGACCCCGGTTTACAAGTCACCTGGCGAGCGCCATGATTCCGCGCTCATGGCGGACAGTTTGCTAGTGAGCGCGAAATCGCCGCTCTCGGAGGCTTCGGCGAAGCGCTGGATGAGCGCCGATGGAAGCGCATTCCAGGAGTTGCTCGCCGCCGCACGGGAGCGGCGGGACGGCGCCTTCCCGGGCAAGCGCCTGACCTTCTCTCCCAAGGTGTTCTTGCCGCTGACGAACCTGTGTCGTAACCGCTGCGACTACTGCTCCTTCCGCAAGTCGTGGGGCCAGAAGGGCGCTGAGACGTTTACCCACGAGACGACCTTGAGCTGGCTCGATCGCGCCAAGGCCCAAGGCTGCGTGGAGGCCCTGTTTTGCCTCGGGGATACGCCTGAGACGGCGTATCCGGAGTACGGCGCGCTGCTCGCTTCGTGGGGCCACGACTCCACTGTGGACTACATCGCCTGGTCCAGTGAGCGGGCGCTGGAGCGCGACCTGCTGCCTCACACCAACGCCGGCATCTTGAGCGGCGATGAGATGCGGCGGCTCAAGCGGACCAACGTGAGCCTCGGCTTGATGCTCGAGAACATCAGTCCTCGCTTGTGTGAGGCGGGCGGCGTGCATCGCAACGCGCCGGACAAGCACCCTGCGAAGCGCATGGCGATGCTCGAGGCGGCGGGCGAGCTGCAGATCCCGTTCACGACGGGGATCCTCCTCGGCATTGGTGAGACCAACGACGAGATCGTCGACAGCTTGGTCGCCATCGCCGCTGTTCACGCGCGCTACGGCCACATCCAGGAAGTCATCGTGCAGAATTTCCGGGCCCGTCCGAAGATCCCCATGCGGGACGCACCGGAGCCAGATGACATCCAGGTCGCGCGCTGCGTGGCGCTGGCGCGGTTGATCCTCCCGGAAGAGGTGAGCGTGCAAGCGCCGCCGAACTTGAACCCAAGCGCGACGCGGCTACTTATCGATGCGGGCATCAACGACTTCGGTGGCATCAGCCCAGTGACTCCGGACTACATCAACCCGATCCATCCCTGGCCGCACCTCACGGACCTGGAAGCCGAGTGCCGTGAGGCGGGCTTCGAGCTTCGGCCCCGATTGCCCATCTATCCTGACTTCGTTGCCCGTACGGGGTTCCTCTCCCCCGAACTCCGAGCGAGTGTCGAACAGGCCCAAGCACGCCTCGCGCAGGTGAGCTCCGCCGCTGAGCTCGCGCCGGGTGCTAGCGCTCGCGCCGCGCTCTCGGTGTCTCAGCTCTTGGTTGGTTCCGTATGAAAACGCAGCTCTCGAACGTAACCCCCAGCATCGCCGCGATCCTCGAGCGCAGCCTCGCGGGCCACGAACTATCCGTCGCTGACGCGGTGCTGCTGTGCGGCGCAAACGGGCGCGATTTCCATGCCTTGGTGCAGGCAGCGGACGCGCTGCGTGAAGCTCAAGTTGGGGATGGGGTGAGCTACGTTGTAAACCGCAACCTCAACTTTACCAATGTGTGTGTAAAGGCTTGTAAATTTTGCGCTTTCTCGCGGACCAATCGCTCGGAGCAAGGCTACTTCCTGCCTCGGGAAGAGATCGTCCAGCGCGTGGTCGAAGCGCACTCGTTGGGGGCGACGGAGGTCTGCCTACAAGCGGGGCTCGCGCCAGGGCTCGACGGGCGCTTCTATATCGAGCTTTGCCGCACGGTTAAGGAAGCGGTGCCAGACATCCACGTGCACGCGTTCAGCCCCGAGGAGGTCAAGTACGGCTGCGAGCGCAGCGGGATGACCATTCGGGAGTACCTCACGGAACTGAAGGCGGTGGGCCTTGGCTCGCTGCCGGGTACGAGCGCCGAGGTGCTGGACGACGGCGTGCGCAAGCGCCTGGCTGGTGGCCGCATCACCACCGAGGAGTGGATCTCCGTCATCACCACCGCTCACGAGCTCGGGATCCCAACGACCTCGACGCTCATGTATGGCCACGTGGAGAGCGACGAGGAGCGCGTGCAACACCTCGACCTGCTGCGTACGCTACAGCGTCGCACCCGTGGCTTCACGGAGTTCGTGCCGCTCTCCTTCGTGCATCAGGAGTCGCCGATGTACAAGAAGGGCATGCTGCCTGGGTGTCGCCCAGGACCGACGGGGCACGAGGTGATGCGGCTGTTCGCCATTTCACGCCTGATGCTGGGCGCCGACATCCCGAACCTGCAAGCCTCCTGGGTGAAGGAGGGGCTCCGGCAGGCGCAGCTCCTGCTGTCGGCTGGCGCGAACGATCTCGGTGGCACGCTGATCAACGAGAGCATCTCCACCTCGGCTGGCGCCGCCCACGGACAACGCGTGAACCCGAGCGAGCTGCGGCGCCTGATCCGCGAGGCAGGGCGGACCCCAGTCGAACGCAGCACGCTCTACGTCGAGCGTCTGCGCTTCACCGCGGACGCTGCCCTCGACCCAGAGCACCCCCTGGACTCGGTGAGTGATGACGATCCGCGGTTTGGCTCCTACGCGGAGCTCACCGCCGACCCTCGCTTCCGCTTCGAGCCCGTCGAGCGTGAGGCGATCAAGCCTCGCTCGCTGCCGGTCCACTGAGCGGCGCTGGCAGCGCCGCGAAGTCCCGCGGATCGTCCACGTCGAAGGCTAGCTCTGGGTCGTCTACCAGACGTGCCATGGGGAAACGTTCGCGGTGCAGCTCCAGGCTCTTTCCACTGCCGAACGCTGTGCCCGCTGGTGCGGGCAGGCCGAGGCCCAGGGCGTTGGTGGCGACCCCGTGCTGATCAGGCGCGATCACCTGGGGGTGCTGAGTGAGCGCTTGCGTCAGCAGGCTCAGGGAGCGCTGGCTGAGTCGCGGGAGATCGCCCATCAACACCAACCCGTGACTCGCGCCTTCTGCGAGCGCGTACGCCAAGGCGCTGTCCACCACTTCTGCGAGGGTTGCGAGAGCGCGCGGATCGGCGATCGTGAGGCAGCCACGGTCCGCAGCGTGGTTCAGAACCTCCTGGGAGTTACTGACAATCAACACGTGGTCGACCTCCGGATGCTCGAGTAGCTGCGCCGTGACGTGGTCGAAGAGCCGCCGCGCGAAATCGGCGCGCTTCTCCGAGTCGAGGCTTGGACCGAGGCGACTCTTGGCCGCGTCGAAGCTCTTGACCGGGACGATAGCCCAGAGCCTCATCGCTCCTCCAGGAGCTCCCGGGCGCACTCCACGACTCGCTCGGCGAGACGCCGAGAATCGTCTCGCGTCCGCATTAGCGTTGCCCCGGGGAACCAAGTTACGTCGCAGCGCGGTTGCGCCTCCAGGTCACTCGTTTCGACGACGCAGCCGTCGACCAGGCCCGCGTAGTGGAGCATCACCGCGTGGGGGCTCGGGGTCAGGCCCTCCAAGTCGCTCAGCATCTCTGCCAGGGGGCCCTTTACCGCGCGACCGCCGATGATTGGGCTGACGGCGAGGCACGGCTTGTTCTCCAGGCGCTCCCTCACCCCCGAAAGCCGCAGAATGGGATCGATGGAGACGTACGGGTTCGACGGCGCGATGAGCACGCAGTCGGCTTGCTCGATGGCGCGCAGCACTTCGGGCGTGGCCTCTCCCGAGCCGCCGAGCTCGACCTTGGCGACCGCGTCCTTCGCGCGCCGCTTCACGAGCCAGTCCTGGAACGTCAGGCGTTCCGCAGCCCCAGTACCTGGCCGGGTGTGGATGAACGTCGGCTGGGGCTGATCGCTCATCGGCAGGACTTGGTGTTGCACCCCAAAGCTCTCGAAGAGCCGCGCGGTGACGTTGGTCAGCGATGCTCCGCCCGCTAGCGCCTGGGTTCGCACCAGGTGAGTTGCCAGATCGCGATCGCCGAGCTGAAACCACGTAGTAGCTTCCTTGGGGAAATGCTCTTCGAGGCGATCCATGGCTGAAACGGCGTGAAAGGTCTCCGCTTCGAGGCCCCAGCCCCGCGCCTCGTGACCCACTCCGGACACCGAATACATGACCGTGTCCAGATCGGGAGAGATGAACAGGCCCCAGTGGTAGAAGTCGTCTCCGGTGTTGACTACCAAGGACAAGTTGCTCGCTGGCAGTACGTCGCACAGGCCGCGCGCGAGGCGCGCTCCTCCCACGCCCCCGGAGAGGTACACGAAGCGCAGATCTGGCGTTTGATCGCTCACAGGTAGAGGTCCTGGTCTGCCGGGCGGACGAGGTCGCGCGCTCCAGCGTCTTCGTCAATCGGTAGCTCGAGGCCGCGCACGATCACCACGGGGCGACTCTCCGCGGCTTGCCCTGCGACCAGGTCTGCGGCTGCGGCGATTTGATCCGCTTGCGCGGTGATGGTGTGCTCGAGGGTGCGCCCGAACAAGTCGAGCTTGCCGCGCTGATCATTGACCGCGGCCAGACCTGCGATGCCAATCGCGACCCCAACCGTTCCCTCGCGGAAAGGACGGCCAAACGAGTCGCTGAGGATGACCGCCGGCTTGACGCCTGTGGCGGCGGCGAGCCCCACACGGATGCGGGCCGCAGAGGCGTCGGGCGCCTCCGGCAGGAGCAGGACCCACGGGCCGCTGTCCTCGTCCGCGCTGGCTGGCGCGGAGTTGCTCTGATCGATCCCGGCATTGGCCGAGACGAAGCCGAGGCGATGCCTCACGATCAGCACGCCCTTGGCCTTGCGACTGATCTGCGTGGACTCGCGCAGCACCAGCGTGACGAGGCGCGGATCCTTGTCGACCTGGCGTGCGATGGCTCGCCCTTCGGGGCTCGGGCTGATGCGAGAGAGATCGACGAAGCGGTCTTCAGAGCGGGAAACCAGCTTCGAGGTGACCACCACCACATCGTGCTGAAGCAGCTCCACGCCGTTTCGGTCGAGGGCCCGGGCGATCAGGCCTGGCAGATCATCCCCCGGGGAGACAATGGGCAGCCCAGACAGGGCAATCAGCTCGAGTCGACCGCTGGGCAACACCGTCAGCGCTCCTAGCGCTGCCACCCTGAAACAGCAACTGCTGGCCTCGGATCCGCGACTCCCGGGTTTGGGGGGGAGGAGCGGCGCAGAGCCGCGACCAGCGCCAATTTCCCCGGATCGGAGCGCGGCCCCGTTGGTGCGGCTGAGGTGTATCCGCTATAGCTGGCGACGGCTGGGTGTGCGCCTCATAACCCCGAGCACACGAGGAGAGAGCATGAAGATCGGAATCGTTGGCGGGACGGGCAAAGAAGGACGCGGCATCGCGCTGCGCTGGTCAAAAGCAGGCCACCAGGTAGCCATTGGCTCTCGCGATGCGGCGCGCGCTGCCGAGAAAGCCGCCGAGCTCTCCACCCCCGAGGCAAGCTTGAGCGGGAGCGACAACGCGACCGTCTGCCGCGAGGCTGATGTGGTGCTGCTCAGCATCCCGTTCAGCGGCCACAAGGAGACCCTGGAGGCGCTGAAGGAGGCGCTCGCGGGCAAAGTCGTGATCGACATCACGGTGCCTCTCAAGCCGCCGAAGGTGCGCGAAGTGAACCTGCCGGAGACCACCAGCGCCGCTCAGCAGGCGCAGGAAATCCTCGCGGATTCGCAGGTGGTCGCCACGCTGCACCACGTGAGTTCCGTGCACCTGAGCGAGCCCGATCACGCCATCGAGTGCGACGTGCTCGCGGTGAGTGATCACCCCGAGGCGCTGCAGACCGTGCTCGGGTTGCTCAAAGATCTGGGGGTCCAAGGCTTCGACGCGGGTCCGCTGAAGAACGCCGTCGCCCTGGAGTCACTGACGCCGGTCTTGCTGCACCTCAACAAGGTGTACAAGGGCCACGCAGGTATCCGCATCTCTGGGCTGCCCTGAGCGCCGCGCCTGAAGGCTGGGCGGCCGCGTGGGCGGCCGCTGACGCTCAGGAGTTCAGCTCGGCTAGCAAGCGCAGCGCCTCGGGCTGCTGCGTGCCGACCATCATCGTGCCGATCTTCGACTCCTTCCAAGTCTGGAAGCGCTCCTTGATGCGCTCCTTCGGGCCGACCAGGTTGAAGGTGTCCACCATCTCGTCCGTTACCGCGAGGATCGCTTCGTTGCGCTTGCCAGCGAGGTAGAGGTCCTGGATCTGCTTCGCTTCGGCCTCGAAGCCCACGCGAGACACGTACTCGTTGTAGAAGTTCTTGCTCTTCGCGCCCATGCCACCGACGTACAGCGCGAGGGTCATCTTGAGGGGCATACGGCAAGCCTCGAGGTCGTCTCCGATGATGCAGGCGACGGCAGGAGCGACATCGAAGTTGTTCAGGCTCTTACCGCTGCCCGCCTTGTCGAAGCCCTTTTGTAGGTTCTCTTCGACGACTTCGAAGCGGCCTGGATGCAGGCAGGTCATGAGCAGGCCGTCAGCGATCTCACCCGCTTGGGCCTGGGCCTTGGGCGCCATCGAGCCGAGGTAGATCGGAATGTTAGGATTTCCGTGGAGAATACTCTTGAGGGGCTTGCCGAGGCCCATCGAGCCGGCGCCCTTGTAGGGCAGCTGATAGATTTCCCCGTCGTAGGTGAGGGGCTCCTTGCGCTCGAGGATTTTGCGCACGATCTCCACGTACTCCCGCGTCCACGTCAGCGGCTTGTGGTACGGGACGCCGTGCCAGCCCTCGACGACTTGCGGCCCCGAAGTGCCCAGGCCGAGCAAGAAGCGACCACCAGAGAGCGCATCCATGGTCATCGCCGTCATCGCGGTGTTCGCGGGGCTGCGGCCCGGCATCTGCATGATCCCGGTGCCGAGCTTGATGGTCTTCGTCTGAGCGGCGATCCAGGCGAGGGGAGTGACCGCGTCGCTGCCCCACGCTTCGGCGCTCCACACCGAGTGATAGCCGAGGCGTTCAGCCTCCTGGATCAGCTCGATGTTGATGTGGACGTTGGAAGACGAGTAACCGAACACGTAGCCGAGGCGCATGGCTGGCACTGTATTGGATTTTGGGGGGCAGGCGCAGCGCAAAGCACGTATATTTCCCTGGCTCTGAGCATGCGTTCGCCGCGAAATCGAGCCAAAAAGGAGCCAAAATGCGCACTGCACCTGCCCCCAACATCCCTGCACCTCCCGGCATGAACCCCGGCGCGTTCGTCGCCGGTGGTGGTGGAGACGGTGGCGGAAAAGGCGGGAAGGGTGGAAAGAACGGATCTGGCAACGAGAACGCAGATGGGTCCGATGGAGACGATGACGCCAGCGGTGATGGGAATGATGGGGGTGAGGGTTGCGGTGATCCAATCTGCCCGATCACAGGGCGCATGTTTCTCGATGTCCTCGACTTCGGGATCAGCGGCCCGCTGCCGCTGCGCTGGATCCGCTCATACAGCTCTCGACTCTCGAACTTGGACGGGGAGCTAGGCCACGGTTGGTCTCACCCCTTTGCCTGGCGTATCCGCGCGAAACGCCGAAAGGTGACGGTCATCGACGACCGCATGCGCGAGCAACGGTTCCCGCTTCCCGCTGGCGCCCCCGTAGGGAACGGCTCTGGTATGGAACTGGCCCGGCACAACGTGGGTTTCCAGCTCACGCAGCGCGACGGTACCAGGCTCGATTTCCAGCGTGTGACGGACGACGGCTGGTTTCACCTCACTAGCGTCAGGGACTCGAACGGAAACTCCATCGAGCTCGCCAGGAGCGCTCGAGGAATACTCGAGAGCATCAGGGACTCGGCAGGGCGCTTCTATCGCGTATCCACTGACGACCATGGTCGCATTTTGAGAATTGCCGTGCGGATAGAGCCCGGCGGCACCTTTCAGGATCTCGTCCAGTACGGCTACGACGCCGCCGGCGACCTGGTGACGACACGCGACCCGGAGGGACACGTGTGGTCGTGCCACTACGAGAGGCATCTGCTTACGGCGCACGGCGTGCCGACTGGCTTGGTGTACCACTACGCCTACGACGGAACGACCAAAGACGCACGCTGCGTAGAGAGCTGGGGGAGCTATCGAGATGCACCCGATCCGGCACTGGATCCAGCGCTCCAGCAAGCTCAGACGGCTCGCGGCGTCAAAGGCATCAATCACGTCCGGCTGACGTTCGTACCGGAGGACCACTATGCAGAGGTGGAAGACTCCCTCGGCGGTCTGACTCGCTACTTCGGTGACGCTTCTGGCCGCGTCCTGACGAAGATCGATCCGGCCGGGGGCGTCACGGAGAATCGCTACTCGCCAGAGACTGGCGCGTTGGTCAGTCGGGTGCTTCCCGATGGCACTGAACGTGAGGTTGCCCGCAGCGGAGCGCGCTCGAGCGGCTTCCGCACGAACGCAGGTACCCAGGTCGCCACCTACCACGACGGGACGGGCTACGAAGTCCGCTGGAGCGTGCCGGACGACGCGCTCACGGTCCGCGAGTTCGATCGGAAGGGCAACCTGGTGTTCGTTCATCACCCGGACGACACGACCGAAGAGTACGGATACGACTCACGTGGTCTCGTTATCTGGCAAATCGACCAAGCGGGTGCCCTCAGCAAGTTCGAGTACGACGCCCTAGGTAATCTGGCGCGCGTCACCCACGCGAACGGTCAGGTTGCGACGTCGGAGCACGACTACCTCGGGCGCCGCACCGCCTACACCGACGAGCTCGGCCGTCGAACGGAGTGGTCCTACGACCGACGCGGGTACGTCGTGCAGAAGCGTTTCCCTGATGGCACGCAGATCGACATCACGCGGGACGCCTTGGGTAACCCCACGCTGGTAGTCGATCGCGGCCGAGTACACCGGTTCGCATGGGGCGGCGTGGGCTGGCTCGTGGAGTGGGTGGCTCCCGGTCCGATCGTGAACCGCTACCTCTACGATACGGAGGGGAATCGCACCTCGACGATCAATGGCCGCGGTGAGACTTTCCGTAGGGAATATGACTTCACCGGCAAGTGCGTGTCGCAGGACACCTATGAAGGCGTCCACTTTGACGCTCAGTATGACGTCGCCGGACGCCCAGTGCAGATACGGTCGGAGCTTGGCATCGAGACTCGAGAGTACGGCCCCGAGGGGCGTCTGGTCGGCGCTGAGCGACCCGATGAAGCCGTGGAACTCGAGTACGACCGTGCACTGCGCAGGTACTCGTACGCCAACGGGAAGATCTCCACCTCCGAGGTGCGGGACGCGATGGGGCGCGTGATTAGCGAAAACACTGACGAGTTAGAGCAGGGTGTGCTCTGGCTCGGCGGCCTTCAGGCTGCGTTCTGGACTGACATCGATCGCCCCATCAAGACATGGCATCGCCCCGATGGGCGCATTAGGCGCCTCGAGTATCGAGACGCCGAGGTCGGGTTTGAGGTTGATCCGCAGGGAACTTTCTTCCTGAGTCTGGGGCGCGAGCTCGTGCTTCGCGTTGAACGTGACTTCGCCGAACGCGTGCGGCGGCAGGTGCTCACGCGGCGATCCAGTCTGCCCAGCCACGCGCTGGGCACCGCGGAAGACCCGAACGTGATCTGGTGGGGCCGTTACGAGTACGCGCTGGAGCACATCACGCGCGAGGACTACAGCGACGGCTCCAGTGTGGTGTACGAGCACAACGCAGCCGGACAAGTCACTCGCGCCGCGCGTACCGCGCCGGACGGTAGCAAGAGCGACGAGCGGATTGGGTATGACGGTGCAGCCAGCCCGCGCCTCGACGGCGTGGTGTTCGACGCGGTCTCTCGCCCGGTTCAGGTGCGAGGTGAACGTCTCGAGTACGACGAGATAGGCCGACCCATCGCGCGTTACTCAGATCGCGGCACCTGGGAGTACGAGTGGAGCTACTCTGGGGAACTGATTGCTGTTCGTGCCCCCGACCGCGAAGTCAGGATGGAGTACGACGTTAGAGGACGCCGCGTCCGCAAGGTCGTTGTGAAGGACGGCGTAGAGGTGACGCGCCATCGCTACGTGTGGGCCAATCACATCGTTCAGCAGCGCATCGATGAGCTCACCTGGAGCGTCAGAACCTACCTGCGCTCGCCTGGTGACTGGGAGGTGTTCGGCCATGTCGACGAGTCGGCTACCGGCGTCGAGAGCATCTACTACGTGATCCACCCCTCCGCCATGCCGCTCTTTGCGGTTGACTCCGGAGGCCGCACCCGTTGGCAGGCCACTGCGTCTGTGTTCGGCGAAGTTACCCTGGGGAAACGAGATGTTCAAGTCGACGTTCGCTACGCGAATCAGGAATGGGACGACGACGTCGAGCTGATCTACAATCTGCGTCGGTGGTACGATCCGAGGACTGGTCTCTACATCAGCCCGGATCCACTGTTTCTCGAGGGTAGCCCAAACTTGCGGGACTACGCGCTAAACCCGCTCACGTACATGGACCCAATGGGCCTGTACCCGCCGCCCGTCCCAGCGAACGGGCAGCCACGCCCCTCGTCGCCACCCACTGCGAGTTCGTTCTCGACGACGGGCACATACCTGCTGGGCCCTGGCTACAACGCGACGACCGGAGGGGTGAACTCGCAAGGGCAGTTCGTCCCAGGGTATGCCGCATGTCCCCCCGGTTGGGATCCAACCGCGCAGTCGGGGTGGCCCGACGAGATCCAATCCACTGTCGATAACGCTGGTTACACGTTCGGCTGCCACAGCTGTGGTTCTAAGGATCCCGGAGGAACCGGTCACTTCACTCCGGACCACGTCCCGACCGTCTCTGCTCAGCAGGCTGCTGCCAACAGCGGGAACCCAATTCCCTTCAGTCAGGTGCGCTACTACCCGCACTGTCAGCGCTGTTCGAACGCGCAGAAACATCAGAGTTCCCACGCGGCTCACAACCCAACCGCAAACGCTGCTAGAGGTCGCGCTCAGGCGGCGCAGCAAACCGACGGACACTTCATGAACCCATCCGCCGAAGAACGCCGTGCGACCGCCGCCCACATATTTGGTACGGATGGTGACGGCAACCCGAACTACCCGACAGGAACCAGTGGCGGTCGCTCCAGGCGTCGACCTCTTTCCGATCCGCTCAGCCCAGAGAACCTCGGCCTACACGAGTAGTTTCATCGAATGAACAAACCAGATCTCGAAGCGGCGCTCCGCCCCTTTCGGACAGAACTAGACGAACGTGGTCTGCTTCCCTTGGAAGTTGCGCGCGACGTGCTCGGCGATGCGCCTGAAGAACCTCGGACCAGTGACGAAGCAGACCGGATCTGGGCGAGTGTGCTTTCGTTGGAAGACGTCGCAGACTTGAAGGCGCGCACGGGGCGCTTGAGCTGGGATTCGCTAATCCGTGGGGAAGTAAACCTGGCCCTCGTCGAGCGCTACGGTGAATCTCTCGTCGAATGGATCCAAACGCGCGTCCAAGACGGTGTCTTGATCGGCAAGCCGCGCTGCATCGGCGATTGTCTGACCGAGCTGCGAGACGTAAGAGCCTTGGAACTCTTGCTCGGGCTGGACGGTTACGCGGGGGACTCCGCACGGTCTCCCAAGGGGCAACGCTTCACGTTGCTCAACTCTTGGGTGAGTCGTAACCCGGTGAGCGCGACAGTACCCATCTTCGATCGGGCCAAGGCTGGCGACGGGGCGGCAAACGACCCTGATGCGGCACTGTTGCGGATGATCGTGCGCGCGGGCCCAGCCTCCGCCTTCCGACGAATTGAGTCCGCTCGCGGAGCGGAAGCCGACGAAGTGTTCACGCGCTTAGGCCTAGCTCGAGAACTAACCGTCGATTTGGTTTTGGACCTGTTGGATCGGGCTGCTCAGTCGGACGAGCTGTGGCCGCGCTTCAGCGCCGGCGACGACGATCGCGGCGAGTACTTCGGGTTGCGACTGTTGCTGGTTCGAGAAGCTCGAGGGGACGTGTGGAGCGTTGTGCTCGAGCGCCTTCAGGGTGCCGCTCCTCATAGCTTCTGCGTCGCGCGCTACTGCTATGACGGCTTTGGGGCGCGGGTAGGCGAACAGTTGCTGCCCTTGGATGTCTCGGAAGACAGCGGAGCGGTGGTCGTCAAAGGTCTCGAGGGACACCTCGAAGTCAGCGCGGATGAACTCAAGAATGGCGCTTTGAAGCTGGGGTGGAGCAGCGAACCCGCGGCCATATGGAGTGTTCGATGTGCCGCGATTCGCGCCTATCTCGCCGCGTACGACGGCTGGCCTCCGGCAGGGGCGGCTACCGCTGACCTGGTCGTGCCTGACGGCGAGGTGCTCGTAGCGGAAACTCGTTTTCAACATGTCACGGGAGACGAAGCGCTGCCGAGCGAAGTGGAGAGCTACCGCTCGGCAATCGAAGCGCTCGTTCAAAGGGATGCCACGCTATTCGTGCCCGGGACACCCAACACCGATTGGTCGCAACACGCTCAATACCCCGCGGTAACGGCGCGCTAGTAGGAGTCGAACACACTCTGCCAATCGATAAACTACAGCCGTTCGATGATCATGGCCATGCCCTGACCACCGCCGACGCACATCGTCTCAAGGCCGAAGCGCTTGTCGTGAACCGCTAGGTTATTCAGCAGGGTGGCCATGATCCGCGCGCCGGTCATACCGAACGGGTGACCCAGGGCGATCGCGCCGCCAGCGACGTTGAGCTTTTCCCACGGGATCCCAAGCTGCTTGGCCGAGGGGATCACCTGGGCAGCGAACGCTTCGTTGATCTCGACAAGGTCTACCTGGTCCATGGTCATCCCCGCGCGCTTCAGCGCCTGGCGGCTCGCTTCGATGGGACCGAGGCCCATGATCTCGGGGTTCAGGCTGCTCACGCCGCTCGAGACGATGCGCGCGAGGGGCTTGATGCCGAGCGCTTTGGCGCGGGTGTCGCTCATCACCACGACGGCGGCGGCGCCGTCGTTCAGCGGGCAGGCGTTGCCTGCGGTGATGCGGCCGTCGGGGCGAAACACCGGCTGGAGGCCCGCGAGCTTTTCCGCTGTCGTGCCGGCGCGAGGTCCGTCGTCTTTGCTCACGGTTTGTCCGCCTTCGAGCGTGATGGGCGTGATCTCCGCGTCGAAGTGGCCTTTCTCTACGTGGGCTACGGCGCGCTGCTGACTCATCGCTGCGAACTCGTCCATTTCCGCGCGGGAAACGTTCTCGGCCTCGGCGACGTTCTCGGCAGTCTGGCCCATCGCGATGTAGATGTCGGGCAGGCCTGCCCCCGGGGCCCAGCTGGGCTGGCCGCCCTGGCTGCGCAGGTTCGTCCGAGCCATCGCGTCGTTGAACTTCGAGTTGATGCTGTTTTCCATGCCGTCGGCCTTGCCGACACCGAAGCGACTCACTGTCTCGACGCCGCCCGCGATGAAGACGTCGCCTTCACCGGCGGCGATGGCGTGTGCCGCCATGCGGATGGTCTGGAGGGACGAAGAGCAATAGCGGTTCACCGTCACGCCGGGCGCGTTCAGGCCAGCGAGCACACTCGCCACGCGGGCGACGTTGTAGCCCGCCTCGCCTGCCGGCTGACCGCAGCCTACGATCACGTCCTCGATGGTCTCGCGCGGAAGCGCAGGCACCTTCTCCAGGACGGCGTTGAGGATCGTGGCGAGTAGGTCGTCGGGACGACAGGAGACCAAGGAACCTTTGAAGGCTCGACCAATCGGGCTGCGGGTCGCGGCGACAATCACTGCTTGAGGCATGAACGAATCTCCTGTTTTGGGCGCCGCGGAACTCGGGCGTGGACCCGGCGTGGCGGCCACACCGTATCTCGGGGCGAGTCCTTTCGCCACGAATGGTTCCGTGGGTATTCGACGCCGAAGGCTGCGATCCGCCGCGGAAAACCTGGGTCCTCCCCGCGGCGCGGCGCTGGGCACACGAGGTGCATTGGGAAGAGCAACGCCACCCAGGCCACGCTGCTCAAACGTGCGCCCACGGAGACCACCATGAATCAGCCCCTTGTTCTGCCTCCTTTCGACAGCTCGAGCGAAGACACTCGCCTGGCGGAGACGCCGGCTGTCGACAGCCAACCCGTAGCATCGGGTCCCACGAGTGACCGTCTGACACCACCAGAGGGCTTCCAGCTCCTGCGCTGTGTCGGCCAAGGCGGCATGGGTAGCGTGTGGCAAGCCGAGCAGACGCTGCTCAGTCGCCGTGTGGCGATCAAGTTCATCAAGCCTACGTTGCCCGTGGAGCAGTTGGCAGAGCGGTTCGCCATCGAGGCCAAGGCGTGCGCCAGGCTGACCCACCCCGGCGTGGTGAGCGTGTACGACTTCGGCAAAGTCGGCGACTGCCCATATCTCATCATGGAGTGGCTGGACGGTCGCGGGCTCGACCAACTGATCATCGAGCGCGGTCGCCTGACGCCCATCGAGACGGCTCGCCTCGGTGCGAACCTCGCGGATACGCTGCGCGCGGCGCACGCGGCTGACATCGTCCATCGCGATATCAAGCCGGGCAACGTCGTGATGGTGCCCACGGCATCGGGCACTCAGCCCAAGATCGTGGACTTCGGCATCGCGAAGCTCAGCGCCAGCAGTGAGCGCAAGCTGACCCGCATGGGCCAACCCATTGGCTCGCCGGAGTACATGGCTCCGGAGCAAGTCCTCGGCAGCGAGCACATCGACCAGCGCGCCGACGTGTGGGGTCTCTGCGCGACGCTCTACGAGTGCCTCACGGGGCTCAGTCCTTTCGCGGGCACAGACGATCGCCAGCTCTTCGAAGCGATCCTCGAGTGGCCGGTTGGTACCCCGGCTGGGTTCGGTGTGCAGGACGATGGCCTGTGGGAGATCCTCGAGAAGGGCCTGAAGAAGTCCCCGAAGGAGCGCTGGCAGAACATGGCCGAGCTCGGCGAGGCGTTGTCGCGGTGGTTGCTCGATCGCGGTGAGACAGCCGACATGGCGGGCCAGGCGCTTCAGCGGCGCTGGACCAAGCCTCCGATCGATGACGACAGTCGCGCGCCAGGAGATCTCGCCGCCCAGCTCTTGAACCCGCCTCCGCGCTTCAAGCGCTCGCTCTCCAGCGAAAGCGCGTTCCCGCTCTCGACCACCCGCAAGCGCCGGCGTCGCAAGCTGCGCGCCGCTGTAGCGGTGTTGATACTCGGCATCGTCGGAGGCTTTGGCTACTACAAGCGAACCGCGCTGCGTGACCTGCCCAACCGCGTGGAAACGGAGCTGGGCATCGATCTGCCGCAGGCCCACGCGGCGACAACGGCGCCCGAGGAAGCTGCACCGCGCGCCACGCTAGAACCTCGCTTCGTCCTGAGCGACCCCGCACAGGCGCCTGTGCCCCCGCATGACGCTGGACTCGATGCTCACGTCGATGCGGCCCCTGCACCCCGCAAGCCCGTCGACACCGCCACCTCGAAGGAAGTAGCGATGCGCGTGCCTCACGCGCGCACCTCGCACACGCCATCGGCGCCCAAGCCGGAGGTCGTTGCGCAGGGATCCGAGGAACCTCCAGCTGCCAGCACCAAGCAAGTCAGCGTGAAGCAGGAGCAGTCATCCGACATGCCGGAGGAATACAAGACGGACGTCTACGACGACAGCTTCGGCTTCTAGTGAGGCGAATCCGTGATTCGCTGAACAAATCACACAGCGCTTCTCGTCTCAAGAGTAGCGCGAAGGCGCAACACTCGTTCGCCCACACCCTCAGGGGGCGGGCGAGTTTTGCAGCGAACTACGGAGACAGGACGCTAGCGGCGCTTAGCGGCAGCAGTGAAGAAAGCGGTGGAAGCGCTCGAGCTTGCCGGTGACCGGATCCTTTACCCCTTCGTGAGTGCGAATTTCGTCGCAGCTGTTGATGAGCGGCGGCTTCGAGTACGCATGGGGCTTGTCGGCGTCGCAGTAGCTGTCGTCGTCTGGCGTGCGTTCGCCGCAGCCAGTCAGTAGCAGCGCAGTGACGAGCAGGGCTGCATTGCCTCGGGGAATCAACATCGTTGATCAGCTACAGCAGTAGAAGAAGCGATGGACGTTGTCCATCGGTGGACCACCATCGGGGTCAATGACGGTCTCATTGGTTCGGATCTGGTCGCAGCTAGCGAACTGGGGCGGCTTGTCGTAGGCCTTCGGCTTGCTCGGCGGGCACATGCCGTCTGCGCCTGCGTTGCGTTCGCCGCAGCCCGAGAGCAGCAACAGCGCGCCTAACCCCCAAACAACCATCCCTCGGAGTCGCATCAGGGATCAGGGTAGGGGGTGAGGTGCACCGGGATCAAGCCGGCTCTAGCGTTTCAAGCCGCATTGTCGTTTCAAGCCGCATTGTCGTTTCAAGCCGCATTGTCGTTTCAAGCCGCATTATCGTTTCGAACCGCATTATTGCATCAGCCGTCGCAGCACTTTTCCAAACGCAAACTCGATGGTCTTTTCCAGGCTCTTGGTGGTGCGCTCGGTGAGCGGGTACCAGATCTCTTCCTTATCGAGCTTCCAGCGATCGAGCACGATGGGCTTTGCGTGGCAGAAGCCACGCAGCGCGCGACTGCCGCCGTGCACTTGCCCCATGCCGCTCGACTTGAGGCCACCGAAGGGCGCCTCGGGGATGCCGTAGATGACGGCGGCGTCGTTCTGCATCACGGAGCCCGCGCGCAGTCGCCGGGCGATGCGGATCGCCTTCTCCTCGTCGGTGGTGAAGACGCTGGCGCTCAAGCCGTACTCGGAGTCGTTGGCTGCGGTGATGGCGGCCTCCTCGTCAGGCACCACCATCACGCACAGCACGGGGCCGAAGGTCTCTTCGCGCATCACGGCCATGTCGTGGGTGACGCCGGTGAGCAACGTGGGCGCGTAGCACAGGCCTTCACCAGTGCGCTTGCCTCCGACGACCAACTTCGCGCCTTGAGCGACCGCTTCGTCGACGTGGCGCTCGATGATCTGCAGCTGGCGATCCCAGAAGATGCTGCCCACTTCCTTGTCGTCACCGCCGCCGACGCGTACGGCGCGCACCTTCTCCTCGACCAGGCGCAAGAACTCATCCGCGACGCGCTCGACGACGTACACGCGCTCGACGCCCAGGCACACCTGTCCGGTATTGAACATCGACAAAAACACTGCCCCACTGGCAGCGCGCTCCAGGTTCGCGTCAGCGCAGACGATCATCGGATCCTTGCCGCCGAGCTCCAGCGTGAAGGGCAGGAGCTGCTCGGCGCAGGCGGCGGCGATCTTCTTGCCCGTGCGCACGCTGCCCGTGAACGCGATCTTGTCAACGCCCGCTTGCACCAGCGCGGCTCCCGTCTCGCCGTCGCCGTGGAGCACTTGCAGCACGTCCTTTGGCACGCCCGCTTCCCAGAGGATCCGCGCCGCCCACTCCCCAGACCGCGGGGTGACCTCGCTCGGCTTGAGGATCACCGCATTGCCCGCGAGCAGCGCCTGCACCGTCGGGTCCGTACTGAGCACAAATGGGCCGTTCCACGGTGTGATCACGCCGACGACGCCGAGGGGCTCGTAGACGATGCGCAGCTTCTTCAGTGGCTTGAGGAAACCGTGTAGCCCCGGCTTCTCGTCGGAGAGATCCTTGACGGCGCGGCCACACCAGTAGTTGATGAAGTCGCAGCTCGAGATGATCTCGATGCTCAAGGCGTCGACGCGCGTCTTGCCCGTTTCCGCGCGGACAGTAGCGATGACCTCTTCCTGGCGGACCATCAAGATGTCGAGCGCCCGGTGCACGATGCGCTTGCGCTCGGCGACACCTAGCGCGGCCCAGGCGGGTTGAGCCTCGCGCGCGCGGCGCACAGCCGCGTCCACTTCCGCCTTGGTGGTCACGGCGATGTCATCGATCGCCTCGCCGCTCAGCGGGTTCTTGATGCTCAGGCGGCGCGCGCCGTTCGACTCCAGGGCTTCTACGATCGCCATGGGGGGGAGCGTAGTCGCCTGGGGCTCCTCACCCAAGTTTGACTGTAATGCTCGCGGTATTGCAGCGCCGTCGTACCGTCTGCTCAGTCAGCAGCGCCGTCGAGCCACAGCTGGGCGACGGCCTCGCGGTGTAGCGCCGGCGCTCCAAAGAGCCGCTCGCTGGCGCGGGCGCGCTTGAAGTACAGGTGGGCGTCGTGCTCCCAGGTGAAGCCGATGCCGCCATGTACCTGGATGTTCTCTGCGGCGCACTCGAAGGCCGCTTCGCCGCAGTAAGCCGCGGCGAGGTGCGCGAGCTCGCTCACGTCGGGTGCGTCCACGCTCAGCGCCCACGCGGCGTAGTAGGCCGCGGAGCGCGCCGACTCCACCTTCAGCAACATATCGGCGCACTTGTGCTTGATGGCCTGAAACGAGCCAATTGGGCGCTCGAACTGGGTGCGCGTCTTCGCGTAGTCAACGGCCATCTCGAGACACGCCTCGGCGAGGCCGACTTGCTCCGTGGCCAGCGCGATGGCGCCGTACTCCGCCACTTGCTTCAGCACGCCTTGGGCGTCGCCTGGTAGGCGAGCCGCCGCCGGGAGCGTGGCGTTGACCTGAAGCTCGCCCCAAGGGCGCGTCGCGTCCAGCGTCGCCAGGCGTTTGCGTTCGCTGAAAACAGTTTCCTCGAGGATGAACAGCGCGCGGTCGCCGTTCTCGCCGACTGCGGGAGCGATCACCAGATCGGCGGCGTGGGCGTCCAGCGTGCGGGTGATGTGTCCGCTTAGCGCGAAACCATCGCCGTTCGGCTTGAAGCTGAGCTGGCAGTCTTGTGGGAAGGCCAGGGTGGCCCGCCGTTCGCCGCTCGCCAGGCTCGGCAGGTGCGCTTCGCGCTGTGCGTCGCTTCCGGCGCGCAGCAACGCTTGAGCGCCAAGTGTGGCGCTCAAGAAGGGGACCGGCGCCAGGGCGCGCCCGAGCTCTTCCATCACCGCCGCCAGCTCCACGCTGCCGAAGCCCGCGCCGCCGTATTCCTCGGGGATCACCAACGCCGCGAGGCCCAGTTCCTCACACAGCCGGGACCACAGCGCCGGGTCGTGTCCTTCCGCTTCGAGCATCACCTCGCGCACACGGGTCAGTGGGCAGCTCTTTTGCAAGAGCCCCCGCAACATGCGCGCGAGCTCACGTTGTTCGTCGCTGAAGGAGAATCGCATCTTGATGTACCGTGAGGAAACGTGACGGCTCGCGCGCCGGGAGTCAGGCGCCGTAAGGCTTGATGGGGGCGAGGCCTTCGTTCAAGAGCTTGGCCATGACGGGGCCGAGCTGGGTTGCGTCCCAGCGCGCGTCTTGATTCACCTCGGAGGTGACTCGCCAGCCGTCTGACAGCTTGATCTCCCCCCCGGAAATCTCGAAGACGCGTCCGGTGACGTCCCCGGCTTCGTCCGAGGCGAGCCAGGCGACGAGGGGCGAGATGTTCTCTGGCGCCATCTTGTCGAAGCCGGCGTCCGGCTTCTTCATCATGTCGGCGAACACCGCTTCGGTCATGCGCGTGCGCGCAGCGGGTGCGATGGCGTTGGCGGTGATGCCATAGCGCCCGAGCTCTGCGGCTTGCACCAGGGTGAGCGCGGCGATCCCCGCCTTGGCCGCCGAGTACGTGCCTTGGCCCACGCTGCCTTGGAGGCCCGCGCCGCTGGAGGTGTTGATGATACGCCCGCTGACCGGCTTGCCGGCTTTGCTCAGGCCACGCCAGTACTCCGCGGCGTGGCGCGCCGGCGCGAAGTGACCCTTCAGGTGCACGCGGATCACGGCGTCCCACTCGGCTTCGCTGGTGGAGACGAACATGCGATCCCGGAGGAAACCCGCGTTGTTGACGACGATGTGGAGGCCGCCGAGCTGATCGACGGCTTGCTGAATCATGGCCTGCGCCTGCTCGAAATCGGCCACGTCGGCGCCGTTGGACGCGGCTTCACCGCCGAGCGCCTCGATCTCCTTGACCACAGCCTGCGCTGGTTCCGAGCCTGCGCCCTGCCCGTCGCCCGAGGTGCCGAGGTCGTTGACCAGCACCTTGGCGCCCTGGCGTGCGAGCTCCAGGGCGTGAGCGCGACCAATGCCGCGCCCTGCGCCGGTCACGATGGCGACCTTACCTTCCAAGAGCTTTGCCATCGTGGTGCCTCAGAGTCGCTCGATGATGGTGACGTTGGCCTGACCGCCGCCTTCGCACATGGTCTGGAGGCCATAGCGCTTGCCGGTGCGCTCCAGTTCGCAGAGCAGCGTGGTCATCAAGCGCGCGCCAGTCGCTCCGAGCGGGTGCCCCAGGGAAATGGCGCCGCCGTTGACGTTCACCTTCTCGAGGTCGGCTTCGGTCTCCTTGGCCCAGGCGAGCACCACCGAAGCGAAGGCTTCGTTGATCTCCACCAGATCGATGTCGCTGAGCTTCATCCCGGCCTTCTTCAACGCGTGCTGGGTGGCGGGGATGGGCGCCGTGAGCATCCAGATCGGATCCGCGCCGCGCACGCTCAGGTGATGAATGCGCGCCCGGGGCTTGAGGCCGTGGGTCTTCACCGCGGCCTCACTGGCGATCAAGAGCGCCGCCGATGCGTCGCTGATCTGGCTCGACACGGCCGCAGTCAGGCGCCCGCCGGGCATCAGCTCCTTGAGGGTCGCCATCTTCTCCGGCGTGGTGTCGCGCCGCGGTCCTTCGTCCGCCGTCACGCCCTCGAGGGGCAAGATTTCACGGTCGAAGCGGCCTTCGTCCTGGGCGCGGATGGCCCGCTGGTGACTCTGATAGGCGAACTGCTCCATATCCGCGCGGGTACACTCCCACTTGTGGGCGATCATTTCCGCGCTCTTGAACTGGTTCACCTGCTCCTTGCCATAGCGCTCCATCCAGCCCTTGCTGCCGCTGAAGGGATCCGTGAAGCCGAACTCCTTGGCGACGATCATGGCCGCGGCGATGGGGATCTGCGTCATGTTCTGCACGCCGCCCGCGATCACCAGATCTTGCGTTCCGCTCATCACCGCTTGCGCCGCGAAGTGCACCGCTTGCTGGCTCGAGCCGCACTGGCGATCGATGGTGGTGCCGGGCACACTGTCGGGCAAGCCACCTGCCAGCCAGCAGGTACGCGCGATGTCGCCTGCTTGAGGTCCGATGGTGTCGACGCAGCCAAAGATCACGTCGTCCACGGCCGCGGGATCGATCTGCGTGCGCTCGACCAGGCCCTTCAATACATGTGCGCCGAGGTCAGCGGGGTGAACCGCCCCGAGGCCCCCCTTGCGGCGCCCAACCGGGGTACGAACTGCGTCGATGATGTATGCCTCTGCCATGTGTTTCTCCGGGGAACCGCCTGAATCAGTCTCAGGGCTGTCGGTTGAGGGGTTGCGGGTGAGGTGAGCTAGCTCGCGCTGAGACCGGCGAACGCGACCTTCGCGACTCGCTCTCGGTGCCAGGCGTCGCTGTGCAGGGTGCGTCCGGTAGCCCAGGCGCGCTTCATCCACAGCTGAAGGTCGTACTCGAAGGTGTAGCCAATCGCGCCGTGCAGCTGCAGCGCCGCCTTGGCCATGAACTCCGCTGCGTCTCGAGCGTAGAGTCGCGCCATGGACACCTGGGCGTCTACCTCGGCGCCGCTGAGGCCTTCGCTCAGCGAGTGCGCCGCGCGGTAGGCGAGGGGCTTCGCGAACTCCAGGCGCAAAAGCGCGTCGGCGAGACGGTGTTTGACCGCTTGGTAGCTGCCGATGGGCTTGCCGAACTGATGGCGCACCTTCACGTAGTCGACGGTCATGTCCAGCATGCGCTGACACGTGCCAAGCAGCTCCGCGCTCTGGGCGAGCACGGCACGGTTCAGAGCGCGACCCAGAGCATCGCCCGCAGTCTCTGTCAGTCGCCATTCCGCGCTCAACTCGACGCCGAGCTTCGCGAGCTGTCTGGAGTGATCGAGAGACGTCTGTGCTTGCCAGGCGCACTCCTTGGCGGGCACCGCATACAGGCTCGCGCCACGCTGCACCAGCAACAGGTCCAGCGCGCTCGCGAAGGCTACGAAGGGGCTCCCCTCGAGGAGCACGCCGATGCGAGCGTCCCCCGTTGCGGCGCGGGGCAGCCACTCCGCCTTCAGCGCGTCGGTCCCAAGCTCTTCGAAGAGCGGCAGCGCGACCGCCGTGTGGTCCGCGAGAGGCTCTGGTAGGCCGCTCCTGCCTGCTTCCTCGAGGATCAGCACCCAGTCGAGCTCACCCATGCCGAGTCCGCCCGCTTCCTCCGAGAGCGTCATCCCGAGCACCCCGAGCTCGCCCAGCTGCTTCCAGAGCGCGTCGTCCCCTGCGGTGGCTTCCCACGCCTTGCGCACTCGACTCGGGTCGCAGGCGCGCTCGCAGACTTCCTTGAAGGAAGCGCGAAACAGCTCTTGGTCTTCAGAAAACGCGAAGTGCATGGCTACTTTCGGGGCAAGCCGAGCACGCGCTCAGCCACCACGTTGCGCTGGATCTCGTTGGTGCCGGCGTAGATTGGACCCGCCAGCGCAAACTGATAGCCCTTCAGCCAGCTGCCACCGTCAATCGCGGCGGTGGAGCCCTCTTCCAGCTCTGCGTATGGCCCAATCAGGTCGAGCGCCGTCTCGTGAGTCGCGACGTCCATTTCCGACCAGAAAATCTTGTTGAGGCTCGACTCCGGACCGATGGAGCCGCCGCTCTTCATCTTGGTCACGGTGCGCAGCGTGTAGAGCTGGTACGCCTCGGCATCCATGTAGGCCTTCAAGACCCGGTCTCGCAGCGCGGGGTCCTGCGCGGCGCCGCTCGGATCTTGCTGCCGATAGCGGCGGTAGAGATCGATGAGCCGCTCCGCCGTCGCCAAGAAGCGACCCGGGCTGCGCAGCGACAAACCCCGCTCGCTGCTGGTGGTCGCCATCGCGACTTGCCAGCCCTGATTCACTCCACCGAGCACGTCCTGATCTGGGACGAACACGTCCTCCAGGAACACCTCGGCGAAGCCTTCGTCGCCATCCAGGCGGTCCACGCCCCGCAGCGTGACACCTGGCGCCTTGAGCGAGACCAAGAAGTAGGTCAAGCCGTGATGGCGCTGGGCTTCCGGATCCGTACGGAATAATCCAAAGATCGAGTCGCAGAAGCTGCCTCGGGTGCACCAGGTTTTTTGCCCGCTCAGGAGCCAGCCGCCTTCGGTGCGCTTGGCGCTGCTCTTGAGGCTCGCCAGGTCGCTGCCAGAGCCTGGCTCGCTCCAGCCTTGCGCCCACAGGTGCTCCGCGGCGGCCATCGGCCGCAACAGGCGCGACTTCTGCTCTTCGGTTCCGAACTCGAAGATGGTCGGTGCGAGCAGGAAGATGCCGTTCTGGGTCACCCGGCTCGGCGCGCCAGCCCGGTAGTACTCCTCCTCGAAAATCAGCCACTCCCACAGCGAAGCGCCACGCCCGCCGTACTCCTCGGGCCAGCTCACCACGCTGTAGCGCGCCTCGAACAGCGTCTTCTCCCACTCGAGGTGCCGGGCGAAGCCGTCGCGCGTGTCTCCAGAACCCAGCGACTCCTTCGGCACGTTGGCTTCGAGCCAGGCGCGCACTTCCTTGCGGAAAGCTTCTTCCTGCGAGGTGAACGCCAGATCCATCAGCTCTCCGCCGCGACGTTCGTCTGCGTGGGTTGGGGGAGAGGAGCGCTGTTCGAAGCGCCGAGGCGCTTCAGGGTTGTCTCTGCTTCGCCCATGATGCGCTCCAAGAGATCAGCCACCGTGGGCAGCTCCTCGATGCGCCCAACGACTTGACCCGTGGGCAAGATCCCCACGTCGGGGCGTCCCTGGACCATCGTGGCGCGGGTGAGCATCGGCGCGTTGGCGCCCATCATCATCTGCGACCAGGTCAAGTCGCCCTTGGTCTTCATTGCGAGGCCTTCCTTCAAGAGCGCGCCGAACGAGGTGCCGGTGATGTCGCGGAACTCCAGGGCGTAGCGGAAGGCGCGGTAGCCTTTGGTGAGGATAGTAGCCCGCTCGAGCTTGTCGACTAGATCCGTGCGGATCACCCGCTGCGGGTAGCCGTCGATGGCTCGCGTCACCACGGTGCCGTTGACGTCGGTCTTCAGGTAGGTGCTCTTCACGCCTTCGGGCACGTGGCTCTCTTGAGTGAGCAGGAAGCGGGTCCCCATGGCGATCCCCGATGCGCCGTAGCTGAGCGCCGCCACCAAACCGCGTCCGTCGCAGAACCCGCCCGCGCCGAGCACCGGGATGTCGATGGTGTCGACGACCTGGGGCAGGAGCAGGCTGGTTGGCACCGTGCCGGTGTGCCCGCCGCCTTCGGCGCCCTGGGCGATCACCGCGTCGACGCCCCACTCTGCGACCTTCTCCGCGTGGCGCTTGGCGCCGATGGTCGGCATCGTCAGCACACCATTGTCCTTGAGCTTCTTGATCACCGCCTTGCCCGGCGCCTGGGCGAAGCTCGCCACCTTCACCCGCTCACGGATCAAGAGGTCCACGCGCTGATCGATGTCGTCTTGATCGGCGCGCAGGTTCACTCCGAAGGGGTTATCGGTGCGCTGCTTGATGCGCGCGATGGCGCTCTCGAGCTCCTCGTAAGTCAGCGTGGCCGCCGCCAAGATCCCCAGTCCGCCGGCTTCACTGGTGGCCGAGGTGAGCCGGGCGCCGCTGACCCAGCCCATGCCGGTCTGGATGATGGGGTAGCGGATACCGAATAGGTCGCAGATGCGCGTGTGCAGCGCGCTGCGCTGAGGGTCGATTCGATTGGCGCTCATAGGCCAAGCTCCTTCTTGCCGAATCCTCGGGGATCGATGCGGGTGCGCAGGAGTTCTAGCTCTGCGTCGCCCGGCTGACGGGAGCGCGGAACGTCTCCCTGGGGTAACACGAGCTCGAAACCGGTGTTCTCGACGATCTCGCTCACCTCGACGCCGGGGTGGGCGCTCACGAGGCGCATGCGGTTGTCCGGAGTCTCGAAGTCGAAGACTCCGAGGTTGGAGATGACGCGGCGAATTTCGTGGAAGCGGCTCGCCCTCTCCCCCAGGGCCCGGGCTCGATCGTAGCCCACGCCGCTCACCACATCGACTTGCTCCACGAACACGCGGCGGGAGTGCTTCGGCACCCAGTAGCTGGTGGGGTGGCAGATGGTGTTGCCTGGCGCTCCGCGCATGCCGAGGAGCTGCGCCTTGGGTTTCTCGAAGTCGCCGATGCAGGCGATGTTCTGGTTGCCGTAGCGATCGATCTGGGTCGCGCCCATCATCACGTGACGGCGGCCGTGCCACACCAGATCGAACACGCTGCGATACGGCAGCCAGCCTTCGATCACCTTCGCGGCGTCTCTGTCGCCCAGCGCGCTCACGTTCGCGACGAGGGGCGCCACACCGTCGGTCATCAATAGCCCGGGCTCGAATGTGAGCTTTGCTAGCCGAGCACCGATGGCGGGTAGGGTGCCGATAGGGCTACACAGGATTTCACCGTCGCCGCGGAAGCACTCCGCGATGGCAACGGCGCAGACTTCGTCCAGGGTCGCGCTCATCTCAGGCCTTCCCCTTGTCAGCAGTTTCTTTGCGGAAAGCGTCCACCGCAGCGAGGTACGCGGCGTGGTTCGCAGGCTCGTCGATGAAGCGGCGCTTGAACGCCTCCCAGGCCTCCGCGTCTTGCGCCGTGACTGCGTAGGCGCGCTGGAACGCCTCGTCCCGTGAGTAGTCTGGCGGGCACTCCGTGAAATGCGCGCCTTGGGGGGCTTCGATCACGCCATCCACGTGCATGCGGCTGATCTTCAGCGTGTGCACCGAGCCCTCGTTCAGAAGATCTTCCGTCGGCACCAGGCGCTCGACGCTCATGAAGCGGCGCTTGGCAGCCATGCAGAACAAGTCGTCGAAGAACGGGTCCGGGCCAAGGAACTGACCGTTACCTGCGGCGTCGCCGCGGTTCATGTGGATGAGCGCAACATCCAGGTTCAGCGCCGGCATCGCCACCAGCTGCTCGCCGTCCTCGTAAGGCGAGGTGACGAGCTCCAGCGACGGATTGTACTTCAGCACGTCAGAACCAAGGCCGGCGCGAGTCGGGAGGAACGGCAGACGCAGCGCGGCGGCGTAGAGGCCCCACTGGAACATGCCCTCGTCGAGCTCCATCACCTCCACGCTCGCCTCTTGTCTAGCCACGCGGAAATTCGGCTCGAGGGGGATCGAGTCGAGGGAGACGAAGCCGTAGATGACCTTGCGCACCTTGCCGAGCTTGCACAGGAGCCCGACGTCTGGCCCGCCGTAGGACACGATGGTCAGGTCTTTCAGTGTAGAGCGAGCAATGGCTCGCACCAGGCTCATGGGCTTGCGTCGGGAGCCCCAGCCACCGATGCCTATCGTCATTCCGTCCCGGAGTTCTCCGAGGACGCGTTCTTCGGTCGTTCGCTTGTCCAGCATGTGCGTATTCACCCGCTCAGGGTTCGTTGGTTGTGATAGAACATGTTTCACTCGTCCAGCGCAAGCGCATCCAGAGCGGTGATTTGTCGAGGAGTGAAGCCGCTGAAAGTGCACGTCTCAGGGCTTGACGGTTTGCGGATCCCGAAGGGATCCGAGGAGATCAGAGATGAACGAAACCAAGACTCGTGTACCCGCCGTGCCAGGGCTGTTCACGCTGGAGCCCGAGGTGGCGCTGGTGGGCAGCCGCTGCAGCGACTGCGGGAGCTACTTCTTTCCGCGAGAGCAGGTGGTGTGCAGGAATCCACGCTGCCGCTCGAGTCACCTCGAGGCGTGTGAGCTGAGTCGCGCTGGCAAGCTCTGGTCCTTCACGTCGAGCGCCTACAAGCCACCTCCGCCCTTCGTGGCTCCTGAGCCGTTTCAGCCGTTTGCGCTAGCGGCGGTGGAACTGGAGCGAGAGAAGCTCGTGGTGTTGGGGCAGGTGGTGCGAGGCGTACTGCCGGCTGCGCTGCGAGTCGGAATGCCGATGCGGCTTACCTCCGAGGTGCTCGAGGAGAGCGACTCCGAGGCGTTGATGGTCTGGAAGTGGGCGCCTTCGACCCCCGGGTCTAGCGAGGCACTGCCATGAGTCAGGTCGTGATTTTGGGCGCGGGAATGCACCCCTGGGGCAAGTGGGGCAAGAGCTTCGTCGAGTACGGCGTCAAGGCCGCGGAGCTGGCGCTGAAGGACGCTGGAGTCGAGTGGACCGATATTCAGTTCGTCGCGGGCGGCGATACCATGCGCAACGGCTACCCGGGCTACGTTGCGGGCGCGACGTTCGCTCAGGCTCTCGGCTGGACCGGTGCGCAAGTCGCGAGCTGCTACGGCGCGTGCGCAACCGGCGCTCAAGCCATCGATACCGCGCGAGCACGCATTCTGGCGGGGCTGTGTGACGTCGCGCTGGTGGTTGGTGCTGACGCGGCGCCGAAGGGCTTCTTCAAGCCCAACGCCGGTGATCGTCCGGATGACCCCGACTGGCTGCGCTTCCGGCTCCTCGGCGCGACGAATCCCACGTATTTCGGTCTGTGGGCGCGCCGCCGGATGGAACTCTACGGCGCAACACCCCAGGACTTCGCCGCGGTGAAGGTGAAGAACGCGCGCCACGGTCTGGAGAACCCGAACGCGCGTTACCGTAAGGAATCAAGCGTGGAGGAGGTGCTGGCATCTCCCATCGTGAGCGACCCGCTGCACCTGCTCGAGATCTGCGCGACCAGTGACGGGGGCGCCGCGCTGGTGTTGTGTAGCGAAGCCTTCGCCCGCAAGCGCACGACCGAGTTCATCAAGATCGCAGGCGTCTCCACCGTGACCCCGAGCTATCCGAGCGCTGTGATCGAGATGCCGAACCTGGCGACGGACTCGTGGGCAGGCGCGGCTCTGCCTGAACGCAGCTTCCGCGACAGCATTGCGTTCACCGCCTACGAGCAGGCGGGGGTCGACCCCAAGGACCTCGACTTGGCGGAGGTCTACGACTTGTCCACGGCGCTCGAACTCGATTGGTACGAGAACATCGGGCTGTGCCCCGAGGGCGAAGCGGAGCGGCTGATCCGTGACGGGGATACCGCCGTTGGCGGCCGCACTCCGGTGAATGCGAGCGGTGGCCTGGCCTGCTTTGGAGAGGCAGTGCCTGCTCAAGCCATCGCCCAGGTTTGCGAGCTGACTTGGCAGCTCCGAGGCCAGGCTGGAGCACGACAGGTCGTGGGCGCGAAGCTCGGCGTGACCGCAAACCAGGGCTTGTTTGGACACGGCTCGAGCGTGGTGGTGAGTCGCTAGCCGCGGCCCGACGATTGGTGGACAAAAGTGTGAGTTGACGGACACGCCGCGGCGCTGTTTGCTTGCGGCATGCGTAGCTGTTCGTGGCTCGGTGCGTTTGCCATCGTCTTTGCTTCCTCGGGGTTAGCGCTCGCTCAAGGCGCGCCTCCACCCCCACCCCCACCGCCCGCTGATGAGAGCGGCGCGGACGCGCCGGCGCCGCCGCCCGCGGAAGTGACACCCCCACCTCCGCCACCAGCAGCTGGCGGGCCGGCGTATCCCGCATACGGCGATCCGCCGCCGCCACCGCCCGGCCCTCCGCCGCAGCAAGGCGGCGCGTACGAGCCCGCGCCTCCGCCTCCACCTCCCGCGGACGAGATGCGCTCCGACACCGTCCACAATCACGACGGCCTCTACGTGCGCTTCGGCATCGGCGGTGGCTACATGACCACCGACGTCGACTCGACGATCGACTTCAAGCTCAAAGGCGGCGCCGGGGCATCGCACCTGTTGTTTGGCGGCACGCCCGGCGGCGGGTTCGTGATCGGTGCGGGTATCTTCTCCGTGAACACGACCGATCCAGATGCGGAAATTGGTGGGGAGACGCTCTCAACCAAGGACCTCGAGCTCAGCGTGGGGCAGCTTGCGCTGTTCGGCGACTGGTTCCCAGATCCCCACGGCGGCTTCCACCTCGGGCTCGGGCTCGGCCCAGCGGTTGTGGTCGCCAAGGTCGACGGCAACCAGACGTCCGACGAGGCCAACTCCGCGGGCTTCGCGGGGACGCTATTCCTCGGCTACGACTTCTGGGTTGGAGACGACTGGAGCATCGGTGGCCTGCTGAGTTTCATGAGCGCATCCACCAAGAACACCGAAAACGGGGCGGACGAGACGCTGGATACCCGCGCGTTCACCCTGCAATTCACAGCGCTGTACCACTGAGTTCCCGTGACCTCCGCTGCTTGACCGTGATTCGGTTGAGCGGCCGGATTTCGATAACGCCACCTGGGCAGAGCCCGCTTTGCGTGTCAGAGTGGGCCCCCATGCGTGCTCGGTCGTGGAAGCTCAGCCTGACGTGCGCCCTGCTGGGCTGCAGCATCGTCGGCTGCGGGGTGCAGCGCGCCCCGGCCTCGAGCGCTGCGCCGCCAGCGGTCGCGCCTACCTTGGAGGCCCCGGCTCCCCTGATCTCAGCTCCGACGCCGACTCCCGAGTTGGCGAGCGCGCCACCCGTGGAGCCCGAAGCCACCCCGAGCTACCCCGAAGGCGCAGTTGACGACCAGCCCGAGGAAAGCGAACCCGGCTTCAGCTTGGCCCTCGGCGAGCTGAGCGACGGCGAACTCGAGCGCTTGCTCGCGGACGACCCCCAAGCGCTTGGCGGACTGTCTATTGGCGGGCCGAGCTCTGGAGTCTTGGTTGGGGGAGAGCGCATGCCGGAAGACGCCGAGTGGAAGCTCGTCGACCCCGCGCGCGCCTACGGCACGCGAGAGACGTGCGATTTCCTGGCTCACGCCATCCACAAGGTGAACCGCGAGCTGCCTGGAGGCCATCCGCTGTACATCGGCCACATCAGCGCAAAGAGCGGTGGGCACCTGAACCCGCACAAGAGTCATCAGGCGGGGCGCGACGTCGACATCAGCTTCTACTACCAGGGCGAAGACGCCGCGCGCTGGTACAAGCGCGGCACCGCGGACAACCTGGATTTGCCGCGTACCTGGTCCTTCGTCCGCGCGCTGATCAGCGACACCGACGTGGAGATGATCCTCATCGACCACTCGATCCAGAAGCTGCTCTACGACTACGCCCAGAGCATCGGTGAAGATCAAACCTGGCTGGATAACGTGTTCCACGGACAGGCCGGCAAGCAGCGCGCGCTGATCTTGCACGCGCCGGGACACGCGACCCACATCCACATCCGCTTCTACAATCCAATCGCTCAAGAAGCGGCTCGGCGCTTGTATCCAAAGCTCATTGCCAGCGGGAAAATCCACCCGCCAGCGCAGTACGTGAGCTACGTCGCCAAGAAGGGCGACACGCTGATCAAGCTCGCCAAGCGCTTCAACACCACCGTGAAAGCGATCAAGCAGGCGAACGGTCTGCGCGGCACCCTCATCCGCGCCAAGGTCACCTACAAGATCCCGAAGCAGTCAGGCGTGAGCTTGCCGCCGCGGCCAAGGATCCCGGAGCGCCGGGTGCCGCCAGTGCCGGACAAGCGCGACGCGGCGGGCACCGAAGCCAAGCAGCGCGCCACGAGCGCCGCCCAAGAGCCGATCCAGCGCAGCCTCTGAGCGGCTCGCGTTGCTCGCTCATAGGGCTAGCTACTTGGAGAACTGCGCGTCGCGCTTCTCGACGAACGCGTCGCGCGCCTCGTCGCTCACCCCCGAGAGATTCAGCTCGAAGGTGAAGCCTTGCTCGAAGCGGTAGCTCTTGTTCACATCCACCGGGTCGATGCCGTTCAGGCACTTCTTTGCCGCACGGATCACGGTGTTGGAATGCTGAGCGATCTTGCCCGCGACCTCCAGCGCACACGCCACGAGCTCGCTCTTCGGCACCACCTTCAGCACCGAGCCGAACGCGCGGAGCTCAGCCGCCGTGGCCGTCTCCGCCGTGTAGACCATCGCGCGCATGCGGTGCTGGGGCACCAGCCGGGCGAGGTGAGTCGCCGCGCCGAGCGCGCCCTGCTTGACTTCCGGCAGACCAAAGGTCGCATCTTCGGAGGCAACGATCAGATCCGCGTTACCGACCAGGCCAATACCGCCGCCCAGGCAGTAGCCGTGCACCGCCGCGATCACCGGTACGTCGCACTCGTACACCGCCTTGAACGCCGCGTAACAGCCGCGGTTCGCGCCGAGCAGCGCGTCGAAGCCTGGGGTCGCCTGCATCTCCTTGATGTCGACTCCGGCGTTGAAGCCGCGGCCCTCGGCACGCAGTACCACGACGCGCACTTCCGGGTTCTGCCCGGCTTCGCTCACTTGCTTGGCAAGCTCGAACCAACCGCGCACGGGCAGCGCATTGACTGGCGGGTTCTGCATCACCACGGACGCGATGCCGTTTTCGATCTGAGTGCTGATCATCGAGTGCTCCGTCCGCTAGAACGTGTTCTACTGCACGCTATTCCAAGGCTTGAGACCATGCAAGACACACTCGACCTAACGGGCCAGGCAGTGATCGTGACCGGCGGCAGCAAGGGCGTCGGCCGTGGCATCGCCACGCGTTTCCTGGAGGCGGGGGCCGACGTCGTGATCTGCGCCCGCAAGACACCCGAGTCACTGCCCGAGGGCCGCGGACGCCAGGCAAGCTTCGTGGAAGCGGACGTGCGGGACGTCGAGCACATCGAGCGCGTGGTCGCTGCCTGCGTCGAGCGCCACGGCAAGCTCTCGGTGCTGGTGAACAACGCGGGCGGTTCGCCGTTCGCGGATGCCGCCAAAGCCTCACCCCGCTTCAGCGAGGCGATCATCCGCCTGAATCTGCTAGCGCCGCTGAACTTCTGCCAGATCGCGAACCGCCAGATGCAGAGCCAGGCGTCGGGCGGCAGCATCATCAACATCGCCAGCGTGAGCGGCGTGCGGCCTTCTCCAGGTACGGCAGCCTACGGTGCAGCCAAGGCCGGCCTGCTGAACCTCACCCAATCCCTGGCCGTCGAGTGGGCCCCCAAGGTGCGCATCAACGCGATCACGGCGGGCCTGATCGAGACGGAGCAAACCGAGCTCCACTACGGGGACGCCGAAGGCGTCGCGCGGGTCGCCAAGACGGTGCCCCTCGGCCGCATGGCGACCCCGAAGGACGTCGGCGACGCCTGCGTGTTCCTGGCGTCTCCAATGGCGAGCTACCTCTCCGGTGCCAGCATCTTGCTCCACGGCGGCGGCGAGCGCCCTGCGTTTTTGGACGCTGCCGCAGGGAAGTGAAACTTCGAAGGCTGGGGAAGGAGCTGTGGGTTTCGTAGCGGAGCAACCTAATGCACTCAGCTCCCGCCTGGGCCCCGTATGTGCTACTCTCCCTCGAGATGGACGATCGAGCCGCCAGAGCCGCTAAGCGACGCCAGACCTGGACGGGAGGCGTCGCCATCGGCTTCGAGGAGGCCGAGTTAGCGGATTTCGAGTTCTGGCGGGCGGCGACGCCCCAGGAGCGCGTTCAGGGCGTGACCGACTTGGTAGCGGAGCTGTTAGACTCGACTGGGTCAGATGAGGCTGCCCGAAGACTTCAGAGATCTGTTGGGGGAGTTCGCAAGCGATCAGGTTGAGGTTGTACTCGTGGGCGGCTACGCAGTGGCGTTTCACGGCCGACCGCGAACCACGAAGGACATCGACCTGCTGCTCTCGCCCGAGCCATCCAACCTTGAGCGTGCCGCGGGCGCACTCAAGCGGTTTGGCGCACCCTCGGTCGTCGTTGAGGGTATCGCAGCGCTGGAGCCTGACGAAATCGTCTATTTGGGGCAACCACCACTGCGAATTGATCTCATGCGCCGCATCGATGGGGTGACCACCGATCAGGTGATTGCGAACTCGGTCGAGGCCGACTTCGATGGGCTTCAGGTCCGCGTCATCGGGCTCGCAGATCTGATAGCCAACAAGCGTGCAGCTGGGCGGCCACAGGACCTAATCGATGCGGATTTTCTAGAACGCGTTCAAGAACACGGCCCCTGATGGCTACGGATGCTGGCTCGAGACGCTCAGCACTTCGCCGGTCATGTAGGAGGCGAGGTCGCTCGCCAAGAATATCATCACGTTGGCGACCTCGAAGGGCTCCGCGGCGCGGCCGAAGGCTTCCCGCTGGGTGAGCTCGTTCAGGAGCTCTTCCGTGGTGACCTTGGCCAGGAACTTGTGCATCGCGAGGCTCGGGCTCACGGCGTTGATGCGCACGCCGGCTTCGGCGGCTTCAATGGCTGAGCAGCGGGTGAGGGCCATCACGCCGGCCTTTGCCGCAGCGTAGTGACACTGCCCGGCTTGGGCGCGCCAACCGACGACGGAGGCGTTGTTGACGATGGAGCCGGTTCCGCGAGGCATCATGTGGCGCAGCGCAGCGCGGGTCATGCGCATGGTGCCGGTGAGGGTGATGTCGATCACCCGGTCCCACTGCTCGTCGGTCATGTCCACCAGGTTCGCGGTGCCGCCGAGGCCGGCGTTGTTCATCAGCACGTCGACGTGGCCGAGCTCGTTCTCGGCGGCTTCCCACAGGCCTTTTACCTCAGCCTCCGAGGCGACGTTGCACAGCTGGCTCGGCGGACGCACGCCGGTGACCCGCGTCAGCTCTTCCACGGCTTCGCCCAGGCGCCGCTCGTGGATGTCGCTGATCATGACCTTCGCGCCTTCTTCTGCGGCACGCAGCGCCACGGAGAAGCCGATGCCGGTGCCAGCCGCGGCGGTGACGAGCACCGTCTTGTCCTGCAGGAGCGCTCGGGGAGTGGGGTAGGGGGGCGTTTGCTTGCTCATGTTGATCGTCTCAGGCCGGCCGCGGTTCCTTGGGGAGACCCAAGCCGCGTTCGCCGATGATGTTGCGCTGGATCTCGTTGGAGCCGGCGTAGATGGTGTCCGAGCGACTGAACAGGAACAGCCGCTGCAGCGCGGTCAGGCTGAAGCCCTTGCCGTCTTCCGTCGTTTCGAGGCTCTGTGCTAGCTCCGCGTCAGGGCCGAGCACGTCCATCGCGAGCTTGCCCAGCTCACGGTGCCAGGTTGCCCAGTAGAGCTTCGTGACCAGCGCCGCCCTCGACAGCTCAGCGCCTGCTGATTGGCTCAGGGTGCGCAGCGCGTTGAAGCGCATGATGCGCAGGCCGATGTGGGCCTGAGCCAGACGTTGACGCATCACTGGATCGTTCGATGCGCCGTTTTGCTTCGCGATGCGTACGATCTCATCGAGCTCATTCTGGAACAGCAGCTGCTGCCCGAGCGTGGACGCGCCGCGCTCGAAGGCCAGCGTACCCATCGCGACCTTCCAGCCGTCTCCTGGCTTGCCGACGATGTTCTCCTCCGCCGTGCGCGCGTCCTCGAAGAACACCTCGTTGAACTCGCTCGAACCCGTGATCTGCACGATGGGCTGGATCGTCACACCCGGCTGATCCATCGGGACCAACAGGTAGCTGAGCCCCTTGTGCTTGGCTGCGCTTGGATCCGTACGGCAAAGTACGAAGCACCAGTGGGACCAGTGAGCGCCGCTGGTCCACACCTTTTGCCCGTTGATGATCCACTCGCCAGCGCTCAGCGACCCGCGGGTCTGCACGTTCGCCAGGTCGCTGCCGGCGTTCGGCTCCGAGTAGCCCTGGCACCAGAGCTCCCGACCGTCGCGGATCCCAGGCAAGAAGCGCGCTTTCTGCGCGTCGCTGCCGAAGGCGATCAGCGTCGGCCCGAGCAGGTTTTCCCCGATGTGGCCGAGGCGGCCAGGACCTCCAGCGCGCGCGTACTCCTCGTTGAAGATCACCTGCTGCATCAGCGGCAGATCGCGTCCGCCGTGAGCCTTCGGCCAGCCGACGCAAGTCCAGTTGCCAGCGGCCAGGCGCTGCTCCCACGCCAGGCGCTCCTCGAACAGCGCGTGCTCGTCGCCCGGGCCGCCGCGCCCGCGCACATCCTTGAAGTCGTGACTGAGCTCGGTCTCGAGCCAGCCGCGTATTTCCTCGCGGAAGGCTTCGTCTTCAGCCGTGTAACGTAGGTCCATGGGACTCCCCGGTGGTTGAAACGGCAGCTCCGGTTGACGGCGGGCTCAGGCGCGCTTCAGCGCCGGCTTCTCCAGCTTGTCGCAGCTCAGGGCGTGGGTCAGGAGGCGCGCTGCGGTCAGCGTCTGCTCCACGACCTCTTGCTGCCCATGCAGCCCTGCGGACCAACCAACCAGCGACGCAAACCAAATCTGTTGCAACAATGCCGCGATCGTCTGCTCTGCCTCGGTCGGCGGCGACGACGTCGCGTCGGTGTACGAGAGGCGTCCTACGCCGCGCATCGCCGCGATGATCAGCCCCGTCATGCGGCCATGGTAGGCCGCCACGTGGCTCGCGACTTCGGGCTCGCCCGAGGCCATGGCCCGCAGCACCGCTCGCGCGTACTTCGGTTTCCGCACGAGACCGCGGGTGACGATGTTGAAGAACGAGTCCAGCCGCTCGATGGCGTTCTCGCCCCGCGCTGGGCGACCCTCCATGCGGCGCTCGAGGCTCTCCGTCTCGCGGTCCAGAGCTGCGGTGAGGATGTCCTCCTTCGAGCGGAAGCTCTTGTACAGCGTCCCTAGAGCGACACCAGCGTGGGCCGCCACGTCGCGCTGACGCACGTTCTCGAACCCGCCCTCCTCGGCCAGGCTGATGGCGACGTCCAAGATGCGGTCTCGTCGATCTCGTGATGGCACGTGGAAAATGAAACACGTTTCACTCCCCACAGTCAAGCGCGCGGCGCCTCGCGAACGCCGCCGATCTGCGAGCGGTCAGGCGTACGTCAGCCACGTTTCCCCTCCAAGTCTGGCGCCGACTCTGCGACATCTTGCAGCAGGTACTTCACGATCTTTCCGCTGGCGTTGCGCGGCAGCGGTGCGTCCCGTAGCTCCCAGCCTTCGGGTACCTTGTAGTAGGCGAGTCCTCCAGCAGCCCACGCCCGCAGCGCTTCGATATCCAGCTTTTTCCCCGGTTTCGGCACCACCACGGCCTTCACCGACTGACCGAGCTCCGGGTGGTCGACGCCAAATACTGCACTCTCAGCCACGTCCGGGTGCGCGTCCAAGCGCCGCTCTATCTCCGCGGGGTACACATTTTCCGCAGCGCGAAGGATCAGATCTCTTTTCCGCGTGTGGATGTACAGGCGCCCGGAGTCGAGGCGGCCAAAGTCTCCCGTCTGCAGCCAGCGACCCGGGTGAATCGCCTTGGCCGTCGCTTCCGGATCTTTCCAGTAGCCCAGCATCACCAGCGGCGAGCGAATGAAGATGTCGCCCTCTTCACCCTCGGGAAGCCGGTTGCCCTGGGGATCACGGATCTCGACGTCGACTGTCGGCAGCGCCTGACCCACGGACTCCGGGTACTCCCGGAGCTCGCCGCCGTAGTTCATGGTGGCGAGCGCGGTGCACTCCGTCTGCCCATAGCCCACAGCGAGGCCTTGCACTGCGTTCGGGAAGGCTTCGCGCAGCGCCGCCTGGATCTCCGGCGTCACGGGTGCGCCGCCGCAGCCGATGCTGGTCACGCTGGAGACGTCATACTCCTTGCGGGTCGGACACTGCAGCACGCGGTAGGCCATGCTGCCTTGGGGACCCCAGCCGTTCACCTGCTCCGCCTGCATCGCCGCGAGCACCTTTTCCGCGGAGAAGCGCCCAGTGGTCCAGACGCTCTTCACGCCTCCCGCCAGGTGCGCGATCAACGAAGCGTGGAGCCCTGAGACATGAAACAGCGGGTTTGACACCAGCCGGCAGTGTTGGGGCGCCGGTTCGCTTTTTTCTTGGGGGGGAGGAGTGGCGTCCGCGTCGGCGCCAGACGCTCGGTCGCGCTCGGCTCGCTCGCGTAGCTTCATCAGCCGCGCGCCGTGGAAGAACTGCACGCCGAGCAACGCAATTACGTTGCGGTGACTGTGCAGCGCACCTTTCGGCCGCCCGGTGGTGCCGCTGGTGTAGAGCAGGATTGCCGGGTCGTCTTCGGCGATGGGTGTCTCCGAGAGGACGGCGCCGCGCCCACGCTGGATGGCTGTCCAAAAGTCCGACTGCGTCCCAGAGTCGCCGTTGGTGTGTTCATCGCTCGAGAAGCGCAACACCGCGGTACCGCGCGGAATTGGAGCGGATAGGCGCTCGGCGCGCTGCTTGTCCACGACGAGCAGCTTCGGCTCCGCGTGGCTCAAGGCGTAGTCGATCTCGTCGCCGACCCACCAGCCATTCATCGCTACCGCGATGGCGCCAAGGCTGATCGTGGCCCAGAAGGCCAAGGCCCACTCCGGCGCGTTGGCACCCAAGATCGCGACCCGATCGCCCTTGCCGATGCCGTACTCGCGCTCGAACGTGGCAGCCAACGCGCTCACCGCTTGCAGGTGCTCACGAAAGCTCAGGCGCAAGTCGGGGAACACCAGATACGGCAAGTCACCGAAGCGCGTCGAGCCGCTGAGCAACGCTCGCAGGTGCGGCGCCCGCTGCTCGAACACCGCGAGCTCTTCACCAAGCACTTCCTGACGGGCGATCGAGAACGGGCTGCCAGGTGCCAGCAGCTCCCGCTCCACCTCCGCGCGCGCGCGCAGCTCTTCAGCGAGAGTCCAGCCCGTCACCGCTCATGCGCCCTTCAAGAGCTCCGTCGCGCGCTCCCGCAGCACGAACTTGGTGACTTTGCCCGTCGCGTTCATCGGCAACGCGTCGACCAGTTCGAAGTAGCGCGGCACCTTGTAGTTGGCGAGGTTCTCGCGGCACCAAGCGCGCAGCGTCTCGGCATCCAGGCTGCTGCCGGGGCGCGGCACGACGAACGCCATGCCGACTTCACCCATGCGCTCATCGGGCACTCCCACGACGGCGACGCTCACCAGATCCGAGTGGCTGAGCATCAGGTTCTCAATTTCCGCAGGGTAGCAATTGAAGCCACCCATGATGAACATGTCCTTCTTGCGGTCCGTGATGCGCACGTAGCCACGCTCGTCGATGATGCCGATGTCGCCGGTGTGGAGCCACCCAGCCTCGTCGACGTTCTCCCGAGTGGCGTCCACGTCGTCGAAGTAGCCCAGCATCACGTTGTAGCCGCGCACGACGATCTCGCCGGGCTCACCCGCTGCTACCGGCTCGCCCGCGTCGTTCACCGCGGTCATTTCGACGCCTTCAATCGCGCGGCCGCTGGTCTTGGCGATGGTCTCTGGGTCGTCGTCGTAGCGACACATCGCGACGATGCCGCAGCACTCGGTCAAGCCGTAGCCGGTGATGATCGTCTCCAGGCCCAGAACGTCTCGCATGCGGTGGATCAAATCCACGGGGATACTCGCCGCGCCGGTGACGGCAAGGCGGAGGCTGCTCACGTCGTGGGTCGCTAGCTCTGGATGAGCCAAGATCGCTTGATACAGCGCAGGCGGGCCCGGGAGCATCGACACTTGGTCCGCCGCGATGCGCTTCAGCACTTGGCCGGCATCGAAGACGAGGTGCGGAAGAATCGTTGCCCCGCGCAACAAGCACGCGAGCCAACCCGCCTTGTAGCCAAAGGCATGAAAGAACGGGTTGACGATCAGGTAGCGGTCGCCCGCACGCAGTCCGACCACCTCGGTCCAGCTGGTGAAGGCACGGATGTTCTGACTGTGAGTCGTCACCACCCCCTTCGGGTGCCCGGTGGTACCGCTCGTGAACAAGATGTCCGACGTGTCGTTCGGCCCCACACTGGCAGCTCGCGCCTTTGCCTCGGCGAGGGGTGTGGACTGCCCGGATGCGATGAAGCTCGCAAACGGCGTGCGCCAGCTGGCCTTGCCTGCAGCGGGCCCCAGCTCAATCACGCGCTCCAGCGCGGGCAGGCTCTCCCACAAGCGCTGCGCACCAGGCGCTCCGAGTTCCTTCTCCAGGCTCCCGAGGTAGTCGGTACCAAGGAAGTCTCCGATGCTGATGAGCAGCCTAGCGCCGCTCTTCTGCAAGACGTAGGCTGCCTCCTTGGCCTTGAAGCGCGTGTTGATGGGGACCAGGGCCGCGCCACCGCACTGGGCGCCAATTGCCGCGAGGATCCACTCGTGGCAGTTCGGCGCCCACACCGCGATGCGATCCCCAGGTTGTACGCCCGCGGCGACGAACGCCCGCGCGGCGTCCAGGCAGCGGTCCCAGAGAGCATTGAACGAGAGGCGGATGGCGGAGCCATCGACGATGGAGGCTTCCTCGAGCGCCAGGGCGTCGCCCCAGCGCTCGGCTGCTTCAGCGGCTACGGCAGGAATGCTGCTCTTCATCGCACCTCACCCCCAAATCCCATCCCAAGGATGCTTTCGGCGACCCCCAAACCCATTCTAGGGCTTCTTGCTGCCGACCAGCCACATGCTGAAGAACTGGGAGCCGCCACCGTAGGCGTGCCCCATGGCGATCTTTGCGCCGTCCACCTGGTGCTCGCCCGCCTGGCCGCGCACCTGCATCGCGGCTTCTGCGAAGCGGATCATGCCACTCGCACCGATGGGGTTGGTCGAGAGCACGCCGCCGCTCATGTTGATTGGCAGATCGCCATCCAGCGCCGTGACGCCCTGCTCGGTGAGCTTCCAGCCTTCACCTTCGTCGCAGAAGCCGAGGTTCTCGAGCCACATTGGCTCGAACCAGGAGAAGGGCACGTAGAGCTCTGCGCAGTCGATCTCCTTGCGGGGATTCGTGATGCCGGCCTGGGAGTAGAGATCCTTTGCGGCGTCGCGACCTGCTTTCGGACTCACCTGGTCGCGGCCGCTGAACAGCACCGCCTCGCTGCGCATCGAGCCGCCAAGCACCCAAGCGGGCGGAGTTGGCGACTTGGCGTGTTCCTCGGCGACGAGCACCAGCGCTGCTGCACCGTCGGAGGAGGGACAGCAGTCGAGGTAGCGGATCGGATCCCAGAGCATCGGGCTCTGCTCGACCATCTCCCGGCTTATTTCCGGGAGGTGTAAGTGAGCGAGGGGATTCTTCAGGGCGTTCAGGCGATCCTTCACGCTGACCAGCGTGCCCACGTGGCTCGGCGCGTTCGAGCGGCGCATGTACGCGCGGATCAGCGGCGCGAAGTAGCCGCCAGCGCCCGCGGTGAGCTGAGGTTGGAAGGGGATCGCGGGGGAGAGGGCCCACATCGCGTTGCTCTCGGACTGCTTCTCGAAGGCCACCGTGAGCACGCGCTTGTGCACGCCGCTCGAGATCAGGTGGGTCGCGACCAACGCGGTCGAGCCGCCCACGCTGCCCGCGGTGTGAACGCGCATGATGGGCTTGCCCACGGCGCCGAGCGCATCCGCGAGGAACAACTCGGGCATCATGATGCCTTCGAACATGTCCGGCGCCGTTCCGACGACCACGGCGTCGATGTCCTTGAACGTCAGGTCGGCGTCTTCGAGGGCGCGCAGCGCAGCCTCGCGAAGCAGTCCGGGAATCGAGAGATCTTTGCGCTTCGCGGCGTACTTGGTCTGCCCAATGCCGATGATTGCACAGCGTTCCATCACTCGGCCTCCATCACGGCGACGAGGTTCTGTTGTAAGCAGGGCCCGCTGGTTGCGTGAGCCAGGACTCGCTTGGCGTCACCACGCAGGATGTGGTTCGCGGCCTCGCCCAGGCGGGTGAGCCCAGCCACCATCATGGGGTTGGCGCACAGCGCACCGCCGGAGGGGTTGAGCTTGACGTCTTCTCCAAGCCCGAGAGCGCGCTTCAAGATCAGCTCCTGGTGCGCGAACGGGGCGTGGAGCTCCGCGATGTCGAGCTTGGCCTTGGCAGCGCCAGCGCGCTCACCAGCGATCCGTGCGGAAGGGGATTCGGTCAGGTCTCGCATGCCCAGGAAGTGAGGCTCGACGCGGTGGTCGATGCCACGAATGAAGGCGGGCCGCTTCACGAGCTCCCGGGCGCGCTCGGCGGTGGCCAAGATCACGCACGCCGCGCCGTCGCTGATGGGCGGGCAGTCGTGCTTGCGCAGCGGCTCCACCAAGTAGGGCTCACTCATCAGGCTGTCTACGGCGTAGTCACCGACCTGGTGGGCGTTGGGGTTGTGTTTGCCCTGGGCCCGGTTGCGGCTCGCGACCTCTGCGAAGTCGCGCTCGCTGGCCCAGCCAGCGTCGAGCACGGCGCGGGCTTGGAGCGCCGCGAGGCTGATGGCGTCGGGCCACAGGGGTGCGGTGTAGTAGGGGTCGAGCTGCTGGGAGAGCACGTCACGCAAGGAGCCGAGGCTCGACTTGCCGTAGGCGTAGACCAGGGCGGTGTCGATGTCTCCGTGGTGTAGGCGCACCCAGGCTTCGTAGAGGGCCCAGGCGCCGTCCATTTCCACATGGGATTCATTGATCGGTGGCCACGGCGCGACGGAGTCCAGCGCCGAGACGAAGCTGAAGGGGCGCCCGAGCAGGTAATCGCTACTGCCTGAGCAGGTGAAGCCGATTTGCGACTTGTCGAGGCCTACTTGCCGCAGAGCTTCGGCCACGACGGGCTGCACGAGCTCCACCTCTTCGCGCTCGGTGTGGCGGCGCTGGTTCGGCAGCTGGGCGAAAGCGACGATTGCGATGTCTCGCATCACAGGTGCTCCTTGTAAGTCTCGTAGTCCGCGTCGGGATCACCGCTCGGCTCAAACCACTTGATGCTCTCGAGGGTTGGGCCGAGCTCGGAGTCGTCTTTCCAGATCGCCTTGAGGCGCATGCCCATGCGCACCTCTTCGGGCTCGATGCCGCGGATCAGGTGGAAGATCGGGATGTCGGCGCCGTCGAGCAAGACCGCGCCTGCGATGTACGGCGGCTTGAAGGGCATGTTTCCGAACGGAATGCTGATGACACAGTACGTCGTCAGCGTGCCCTGATCCTTCACTTCCTCGATGCCCACCGTCGGGATGCCGCACGTCGGGCAGGCGCCGCGGGGCGGCAGGAGCACCTTGTTGCAGCCCTCGCAGCGCGCGCCCAGGATGCGCTTCTCCGCGAAGCCGCGCAGGTACTGGGAGAGGTGGTGTCCCGCGACCACGGTGTAGTCGAGCCTCACCGGGGTCAAGAGCTCGGTGACCGGTGCGTTCGGGTCCTGCTCTTTTGCAGCCTTCTCGCTCATTTCGCAGTCTCCTGTTCCGGGAGGAAGCAGGCGATGTCCTGGATCCTGCCGGTTCTTTCCTCCGCCCACTGGACCTTCACCCGCATGCCCGTGCGCATCTTGTCGGGGCTGCCAGCGTCCACGGCGTGGAGCAGGGCGGTGTCAGCGCCGTCCAGCTGAACGAGCGCCCAAGCAAACGGCCGCTCGAGTGGCTGTCCTCGCCGAGGCTCGGCCATCCACGACCAGGTCTTGACGACACCGCTCTGACCAACTTCCACGAACTCACCGACGGCGTCGCCGGTGTCTGGGTCGTACTCGAGCGGTGGCACCAGCACGCGGCCAGCGCTCGTCTTGACGCCTTCGATCTTGCCTGCACGCAGGCTGGTCAGGAAGCGCCCGATCACCGGCCCCGTCGTACGCGTATAGGTGTACTCGAGCGTGTAGGGCGCGCTGAGCAGGTTGGTGTCGACTTCACTCATGGGGCCTCCTGTGGCTCAGCGAATAGAACATGTTTCACTCGGCGGGTAAAGCCATCCCCGCGGTATCGAGCGGCGCGGATTTGCTGACTCAGCGAACGCAGAACGGGCCGCCGAACCATGAGTTCGAGCGGCCCGTTTCAGGTGCGTGGGGCGCACGTGGCGGGTCTTTGAGCAAGGTCAATCCTCGATGCGGATTGCGGCCTTGGGGCAGCGCGCCTCGGCCTTCTTCACTTGCTCCCGGAGCTCATCCCCGGGTTCCGCGATGAGCAGGTGCAGGTTGTCGTCGTCGTCGAGCTTGAACACCGTCGGGGCGAACTTGACGCACACGCCGTTCGCCTCGCACAGGTCGTAGTCGATCAGGATCTTCACGCACCGCCTCCGGTGAGCAGGTAGCTGTAATCCTTGTCAACGACGCAGTAGGTCTTGGTCTCGCCCAGCGTGTCGAGCAAGCCTCTGAGCGGTACCTCGCACTTGTAGCCTTCATCCGTGCGGCAATCGCTGTCGCTGGTGCAAGGCTTGAAGCACAGCGCCAAATCGCCGAACGCCTCGATGTCGACGTAAGGCAGGGTGGCTTGCAAGCCGCTCAGATCGCTGCCCACTACCGCGAGCGGGACGAAGCACTCGCCGTCGTCGCCACAGCTGCCGGCGGTACACGACTTGTTCTTGATGTCGTCCGCCGTCAGCACCCCGAGGTCATTGGTGCAGTAGCCGCCGGTGAACGGGATCACCAAATCCTCGAACGTCTTCGCGTTCGGATCGGTGGGATCGAGGATCAGGTTCTTCGTGGGGTAGATCTCGGTCACGCACTTCGGATTCGTGTAGCCGGTGCAGTCCGAGTCCTGGGTGCAGGAGCTGCCCACGCCGTGGGACGTCGTGCTCGGGTCATCGCCGCCATCGTCACTGCTGCAGCCGGGCGCGGCGAGGGCGGCGAGCAGGCTCGCGGTGACTACGGAGAGAAGAGTCTTCAGTTGCATGATTCGCGATCTCCTTGGCTGGGTGGTTTTTGGGCGCTCTCGTGCGCGCGAATGGGTCGATGGTTGCGGGCTGTCAGTAAAGCAAGGTGAGTGAAGCAGCACCGCCGTAGAGCCAGCCACCGCTCGAGAAGCCTGGCCAGCCGGGGTTGTTGGTTTGGAGTCCCTCTCGGCCTGGCAGGGGATTGCCGGTGGACGCGACGACGGAGTCGTCCGGGACTTCGTCCCGCAGCTTGCTGTCGTCCTTCTTCTGGTAGCGGTCCAGCAGGTGGTGTCCCTGGATCTGAAATTCTGGGCGGAAACGCAGGCCGAAGGCTTCGAACTCGAAGTTTGCCCCGGCGGTCGCGCTGAGGCGATCGTTGTCGACGTAGTTGCTGCGGCCGGTCTGCTCTGGCACCGGCGTCGGCGTGTACCCGAGATCGATGAAGGCGGTCACGTTGTCGATGTGCTGACGCGCCCCGAAGGTGAACGCGAACGTGTTCTTCCAGGCGTAGTCATCGCCGTAGACGTCGCCAGGCACCTGGCCATGACGGTCGATGTAGTCGGACCAAAGGGTGTAACTCACCCCCCCAACCAAGGAAGTGTCGTCGGTCAAGCCGACCTCACTCCCGAGCCCGAAGCTCCAAGGCACGAAGTCGTGCACGGCCTTGCGCGTGGTGTCCGATTCCTGACCGGCCGGGAGCGCTGCGCTGAACGCGGTCTCAATCACCAGCTTTTGCTCCGAGTGCACGGTGCCTGCGAGGCTGAAGCGATCGCTGGGCTTCCAGACCACACCGAAGTGCGGGGAGACCGCGGTGTTCACCTTCACATCCGTCGAGAGCAGCAGCTGGTCGTAGTCTGCCGGGTCACGGACGTAAGTGCCGGCGTTCGCGGTGTTGGTCAGGCTGAGAGTGAAGGAGAGCCCCACCGCGAGCTCGTCGGTGATCTGGCCGCCCGCGCCGAACGCCAGCGAGGTCGCGGTCAGGCGGTCCGAGTAGAGCTCCGGGTGCAGGCTGTTGGAGAAGAACTGCTCGCGCTCGTCGTTGTAGAACGCCTGCGCCGTCGTGAACTCGCCGTTGGGGATCAGGGCGTGCAGCCCGAGCACGAAGCGCCTGTCCACGATTGGGCTCACGAGTCCGAGGATGGTGTAGCTGCGGGTGACGCCGACGTCGCGGCCTTGACCCCTTGGACGCGGACCAAACGCTGGTGTGCAGATGCTGTCAGTGCAGCCCTCCTCGAGCCAGCCGGTGGGTACGGTGTCGTTCGGGATTGGGTTACCGCCTGCGTCGACGATGTTTCGGTTCCCCACGGCAAGTGGTACGGTGCCGCCAGTGCGCCCGTCGTAGGTGATCTCGGTTTGGTCCGAGAGCACCAGCACGCCCAGGGTGAAGCCCTTCTTGGCGTAGCCGAGCAGCGCGGGGTTGAAGTAGGTGGAGGGTGCGTCCGCTCCGGTGACGCGGCCGTTGAACCCGCCGGCGCCCGTGGTGCCGCCGACCAGCTCGAAGAGCGGCGATGCGTGAGCTTCCTCGGCTGCGCCGAGGGCAGGGCCGACGGTCAACGCCGCGACCAGAACGCGCTGCCGCAAGGAAAGGCGACTCACTTCTTTACCCCCAGATCTTTCGAGTCTTTGTGGGGCAACGCATCGCGTACCCGCGCGCAAGTGGCCAGGTCTTCGGCTTCGTCCAAGTGGAGCGGCGAGCCGACGATCGCGGCCACGCGCGGGTCATCCAGGCTCGCGCCTAGGTAGCGAAAGGTGACGCGCCCCTTGTGGGTCTTTGAAGGATCCGAGAGCGCCTCGAGCACGCCGCAGCCAATCGGCGGGCAACCTTCGGTCTCGAAGATGACTTCCTGGTTGTCGAACTTCGAGTAGGACGTGAACTCGATTTGGTTCGGGCCGATGGGGAACTCGGGGTCGGGGCTGTATTCGTTCCAGTCGCGCATCACGGTGTGGCGCACGCCGGAGGCGTTGCCCGTGACCTCCCAGCGCATGCCGAGGTGACCATCGCCGTCGGTGTCGACCGCGCCATCCGGCGTGTCTGGAGTTGGCATCGCACGCAGCGTGCTGAGCTCCGCGTTGGTCGAAAAGTCGGCGGGGGCGAACGGCGGATCCGCGTCGAAGTCTAGCCCACGCAGGAAGTACCAGCGCTCGAGGGAGAAGGTACAGCTGTCGCCCGCGGCGACGGCTTCGCCCTGACGAGGCCCTTGGACGGTGTTCGTTTGATCCTGAGAGTTCCGATACATCAGCGCCTTTACGCCGATTTCGGGCAGCACCACATCGACGCTGCCGCTGACGCGAATGCCGCAGAAGATGTTCTCGTCGATGGTGAACGTGCTGCCGCTCTGGCTGATCTTGTAGACGTACCAGTTGGTCGAGGTCTGGAGGCCGTTGAGCACTCGATCGATCGAGAAGTCGGTCTGGCGCGTGATCCAGTACCCGGTCATGTCGCAGCCGGTCGTCCGCGTCCCAGATTGACATGCGGAATCACACTGGCTGCGGTCCTCGCTGTCGCACTCTTCGTCGCCCACCTGGATGCCGTCACCGCACACGGAGTGGCACACGTTGTCGGGGCACTCCCAGCCCGCAGCGATCTGACAGTCGACGCAACCCTCGCTGTCGTTGTCGCACGTCTCGGGCCCATCGAGCTGGCCGTCGCCGCACACGAAGTCGACCGGTAGGATCGTGTCCTCGGCGCACGCCGTGACAAGGCCTGTTGCCAACGTGGAACACATCAGCGCGCCACCCAGGTGGAACAACCGCCTGCTCTTGCCCTTCCTCACCAACACGACGCTACACCATTGTGCCCTTCCTGAAACTCCATTCACTGCGCTGCGAGTCGCTGACCCAGCTCGCTCAAGCAGCTCGTGGCAGATCCCATGCGCTGCTCCAGCGTCTTGACCCCGAGGAAATAACGGTAGAGCGGGTAGTCCCGATCGAAGCCGATCCCACCGTGGATATGCTGCGCCGCGTTGACCACGCGGTTGCCGGCGTCCTTGGCCCAGAAGCTTGCGACCAGCGCTTCCGCGGACGCCGGCTGGCCGTCGTCGATCAACCATGCGGCGCGCCAGAGAGCGACACGAATGGTCTCGACGTCGACGAACGCATCCGCCGCTCGCTGACCCACGGCCTGGAAGGTGCCGATCGCGCGACCGAACTGCTGTCGCTCGGTTGCGTATTTGGCGGTGAGGCGCAGGGCACGCGCAGCCATGCCCAGGATGGACGCCGCCTGGGCAACCTGCCCGCGCTCGCGCATGAAGGCGCCCACCGTTTCCCCGTTGCCGAGCTCCCCCAGGAGACAGCTCGCTGGAACCGCGTGCCCCGCGAATCGGATCCTGCCAAGGGGCTCTTCGTTGCTCGCCGTCTGACGCTCCACGCTGAGCCCAGCGAGGTCCACGCACAGCGCGCTGACTTGGCCGTCGTGCTCCGCCAACAGAATCACGTGAGACGCCACCGGCGCCCAGGGGACGCAGTCGAGCTGTCCCTCGAGGCTGAAGCCTTCGCTGGTCTGTTTGGCGCTGACATGGCTGGTGGCGGCGCACAGCACATGTTCCCCGCGGATCACACCGGGCAGGATCGCTTGCCGGAGCGTGTCGCTACCGAAGCGATCGAGCGCGGGCGCAGCCATGGCCAGACAAGCGGTCAGGGGCAGCGGCGCCGTC
>JBFXBK010000007.1:0-66562 GCA_050183255.1 Polyangiaceae bacterium
CTCTTCCGATCTGTAACAGGCGCGGCCCCATTGAAGCTGGCCGCCGCCCTTGGCGCCGCGCGCCGAGGCGAGGCTTCCGCGCTGTAACAGGCGCGGCCCCATTGAAGCAAGTGGAACGGCAGGTGGGTCCGCACTCGCCAGGTCGCTTCCGCGCTGTAACAGGCGCGGCCCCATTGAAGCCGAATCAAGCAGGCTCGCTGAGTCGCCGTGGACCAGGGGCTTCCGCGCTGTAACAGGCGCGGCCCCATTGAAGCTGGAGCTGCTTCAGCTCGTCAACGGACTTGCCGGTGACCTGCTTCCGCGCTGTAACAGGCGCGGCCCCATTGAAGCGCGTAGAAGCGACGCGATGCGATGCGCGTCAGCCATGCTTCCGCGCTGTAACAGGCGCGGCCCCATTGAAGCAGGTCGGCCATCACGCCACCGCCCAGGCAATCGATTTGCTTCCGCGCTGTAACAGGCGCGGCCCCATTGAAGCACGCTGAAGACGCGTGGTTGGGTGTACATCATCATCGCTTCCGCGCTGTAACAGGCGCGGCCCCATTGAAGCCGCGGCGCGGCGCGGCCCCATTGCCCCATTTTGGGGGCTTCCGCGCTGTATCAGGCGCGGCCCCATTGAAGGTCTTCGACCGCGTTCAGTAGCGCGCTCCAGACGAACAGGAATCCGCGCTGTGACAGGCGCGGCCTCTGGAGTGTTACGTCCTGGACGACTCGCCTCGGAAGCTTGTGGGCAGCTATCGGGACGACGCGCTGGTCCAGGCGCCTCCATTCGATGTGTTCACCCTCGGCCTGGCCGCGTTGCGCTGCCTGAAGCTTAGGTCTCACCACTTCCGATGGCTCCCTACGGCTGCACCGTCGAAGACGTGCGGCGTTTGGCCGCCAGTGCCTGTCCAAGGTGTGCTGCACTCGCCACGCTGGGACGACTGTGGCGTGTCGTTCACCGAGTTGCTCACTGCGTCGTTCCTTTCCTGCTGGACCTCGTGCTTTCCAAGGCTGACAGCCACGCTTCCAGCTGCGCTGACCAACCCCTGGGAAGAGGGCTGAGCGTCGGTCCTCGGAACTGAGAGCCCGATCTGTGCGAGCGCCTCGATCACGAGGGGGCCGACTCGAACCCAGAACTCACCACCTCGAATCGGTCGCCCCAAGTCGCGCAAGAGCGCTTCGGCCATCCGGCTCCGAGCGGCGTTGTGAACGCAGACGAAGAGCACGCGTTCTGGAGTGTGCGTGGGGTGGGACACTCGGCCCCTCGTCAATGCTCCGGCTGGCGCCCATCCGAGGTACGCTCAAGCCGATGGGAGGCAATCAATGACTCCAGCGATCCAGCGCGTGCGTGCCACGCGTGACCCGGGCTTCGTCGCGGTGCTGGGCCCTCCGCGGCCGCTGAGCTTCACGCGCGGCGCACAGCCGGAGCTGGACTTACCGGCTCACGCGCGGGCAGCGTCGGCGATCAGGCGAGTGGCGGGGCGCCTCGTGATCGTGCAAGACGATGTGAACGCCCTGGTCTTCGACGACTCGGAAACGGGCACGTGGACGGTGCCGCTCTCCGCAGGCCCCGGGGGCGCGCGCACCTTCGACGATCAGCGCGGAAACAAACACGCGAAGCTGGATCTCGAGGCGTGCGCTGCGCTTCCTGACGGGCGGCTGGTCGCGTTCGGTTCGGGTTCCTCACGCGCGCGCGAGCGGCTGATCGTCTTTCGACCGGAGGGTGAGCACCGCGTGGTGTATGGGACCGAGCTGTACGCGCACTTGCGAGCGCGCACCGAGTTTGCTGGTTCGGAGCTCAACCTCGAAGGAGCCGTGGTGGTCGGCGACGCGCTGAGGATTTTTCAGCGCGGAAATGGTGCGCCTCAGGGGGGACTCCTGCCGGTGGACGCTACGGGAGATCTCGATCTCCGTGCCTTCGCCCGTTGGCTCGACGGCCACGGTCCGCACCCAGCCCTCGAGCGCATCGTGCAGTACGAGCTCGGGGACGTGGACCGCGTGCGGCTCACGTTCACGGATGCCGCGTGCGCGGGTGAGACGGGGGTCACCTTCCTCGCCTGCGCCGAGGCTTCGCCGGACGCCGTTCGAGATGGAGAGGTGATGGGTTCCGTCGTCGGCTTCATCGAGGGCGATCGAGCCCGCACCGTCTCCATCTTGGACGCAGAGGGCCGCGCCAGCCGCTCGAAGCTGGAAGGCATCGAGCCGGCGCCTGGGTCTCCCGATGAGTTCGATGTCGTCGCGGACATGGACCGGCCCGACGAGCCGGCGACGCTGTATCGCCTGCGGATCCAGCCCGTGTAGCTCCGAACGTGGCTGTCAGGCTGCCGCGCCACGGGTGATTGGGACAACTCTGCCTGCTTGGGTGTTGCTACGGAGAAACACAGAAACCGATTGCGCGCGGAACCGAACGGAGGGCGTGAATATCCACTCAGCTATACGCCCAGAGCACCGGAGCATCCAACCTGAAGAGGCCGAGCCTTGCTCCAAGAAGTCGGTCTCGCAGCCGAGCGCTACTTCCTTGCAACAGTGCTCCCGAACTCCGACCCCGACCGCGACCGCCCAGCGCGTCGCACCGGAGCCTGACGCGCTCGATGCCGGCGTGGACGCGGTCGTCGACTTCGTTGCAGGCCTTGGAAGAGCGATCGCGAGCCTCTTCGGCGCGTTCGGTGACGTGGTCCTCAGTCTCGTCAGTGAGCCTGTGCTGGATGGTCTCGCGGCGACGCAGAGCACGCACGAACGGACGCTCACCCCACGCGAGCGTGCGCTCGCGAAGCAGGTGTTCGGCGACAGCATCGATCTCGACCGGGTTCGAGTGGGGGAGGGAGGAGCGCTGTTGTTCTCCTTGAATGGAGGACGTGAGATCACGCTCGGAAACGAGATCGTGACCCACGAAGGCAGGATCCGTGAGGAGACACTCGTGCACGAGCTTGCCCACGTCTGGCAGTACCAGCACGGCGGCGCCGACTACGCTCCGAAGGCGTTGGTCGCGCAAGGGCTTGAGAGCCTCGGTATCGGCGACGGCTACGACTGGCGGAGCGCCGTCGATGCCGGAGAGCGTTGGAAGGATCTCAACCCGGAGCAGCAAGCCGAGCTCCTCGCAGACGCCTATCAAGATCTGTACACGAGTGAATCGAACCGGGATCGTCTCGAGAGGTATCGCGACGTGTATTACCGCGCTCTGAAGGAGGTGAGGGCGGGGCGCGGCGCTCCCTGAAAGCGCCACGAAAAGGGCGACGTGCGAAGCGGCGGCGACTGCCTCGACGCACGTCACCCGAGGTCCGACGTTTCCCACAAGCTCACCCCGACCCCGTTCGATGAGACCCATCGATAGACGCTGCCACCACTGATGAGCTTCACCTGGAGTTCAATCTCGCACGCAAATTCAACCACGTACTCGGTGTCGTGAGTTTGCCAGCCAACCAACGTACTCGTCAGTCGTTCCCCCCGAGGGTGAATCGATTCGTCGTCTTCTTCATGGGTCATGACCTCGTAGTCGGTCACCGTGGGTCGCGGTTCGTAAATTTCCGCGAGGGAATGTAAGGTGGATCAAGGTTGACGCAGCTCGAAGATCAAGTCGAGCGCACCGCCGAAGGCACCGCTCGAGTAGCCACCCGCTGCAACATCAGTCAGCGTGAACGTTCCTGAGGCGACGAGGTCGTCGCTGGCGACGTCTTCGTCGTAGACCGTGAACACGAGTCCCGCTTGAACGCTCGCGCCTGGAAAGACGCCAAGGTTCCCTTCGGAATCGTTGTAAGCGCACGTTGACGAGTCGGCGCAAGCCGGGGTGCACGCTCGGGACCCTCCCAGGTTAGCGTTCGCAGGCTCCACGCAGACGAACAGATCCGGCAAACCACCAGCGGCGTCCCAGCCGCTCGATCCGTTGCTTTCAGTGGACTTCACGGAACGAACCTGCACCTTGTAGAGCAATCCGAAGTCGAGCGTCGTCCCGCAGGAGCCCGAGCACTCGGCCCCGTACGTACACTCGCCGCAAGTCTGCCCGCCGCCTCCGCAAGCACTCCAGTCCTGAGCCGCGGGCTGAACGCAGAGTCCGTCTTGGCAGCAGCCCGAAGGGCAGCTCGCCTGCGTGCACTCCCCCGTATCCACCACGCACACACCGGACACGCATGCGAACCCAGACTCGCATGTCTCACACGCATCCGCGTTGCGACCACACGCGGCGATGGATTGATTACCGCGCGGAATGCAGGTGCCGCCGTCGCAGCACCCGTCACAGCTCTCGCAGCTGGCGCCCCCTCCGGAACCGCCGTTCGCTGCGGTTCCACCCTGCGCTGCAGTTCCCCCCTGCGCGCCCGAGCCACCATTCGCACCCGACCCGCCGTTCGCGCTGGAGCCTCCGCTGCCACCGTCGTCCGAGCCCGAGCAACCGCCAACACAGAGCGAGAACGCGAAGCAACCAGCGAAGAACGCCGTCAACCGAGAGACCAATGCCATCTGAAACCCATAGCCAAGGCTTAGGGTTATCGCAAGCTCTAACGGCTAGTAATGACTCGGTGTTTTCAAAGGCCTGCCCGGGGGACCGTCAGTCACCTTGGGACCGAGCGAGATCCACCCCCTGATGCGGCAAGTTGGCCGGCGTATCGCCGAGCTCCGAAGGACGCGCGGAACCACCCAGGAGGGGTTCGCGATCGACATGCGTTGTTCGGTCTCCTACGTCCAGCTCGTGGAAGCAGGAAGGCAGAACCTAACGCTGACTAGCCTCGCCAAGTTCGCGAGAATACTGAAAGTAGACCCCGCGGATCTGCTGGCGAAGCCCGATTCGCTGCGGAGCGCTCCAGGCCGCCCTCGCAAGCGCGACCCCGAGGATCCGAAGGCTCAGCTGCTAGTGGCCGACCGGCGTGCACCGAAGAAGAAGTAGAGGCGATCATGGGTTGGTGAGAGGCTGCGTCGGGCGTTGGGGGTAGCTCGGCAGGCACCTGGTTGACCTCACCCGCGATCCGAGCGAGATCCCACGGGCTCATGACGGACGCCTTGCTCGGCACCCCGTACCGGACGCTCTCCAGGATCGCCGAGGGCGGAATGGGAGAGGTGTATCTGGCGGAGCACGTGGAGCTCGGGCGCACCTTCGTGGTCAAGTTGCTCCTGCCGAGCCTCGCATCGGACGCGCGGCTCGTCGATCGCCTCCGGGTCGAGGCGCGTATCCTCGGGGCACTGGAGCACCCGAACGTGGTTCAGGTGTTTGGGTTCGACGTGACGCCCGCAGGGCGGCCCTACCTCGTGATGGAGCGCCTGCGCGGAACGACGCTGAGTCAGCATCTGCGCGCGCACGGCCAGCTTCCGATCTACGAAGCCGTTCCCGCGGTGCGGCAGATGCTCGCCGGGCTCCAGGCGGCGCACGACCTCGGGATCGTCCATCGTGACGTGAAGCTCAGCAACGTGTTCCTGGCGGAAATGGAGGATGGGCAAGGGAACGGGATTCGTCGGGCAAAGCTGCTCGATTTCGGCATCGGGAAGGTGCTTCCCGGCGCTCGCCTGGAGGCTCCGCGCTACCCTACGGCAGAAGGTATGTTGGTCGGGACGCCCGGGTACGCCGCGCCCGAGCAGATCCTCGCGGAGCCGGTCGACGCGCGAACGGATGTCTACGCCGCAGGGCTCGTCGCCTATCTCCTGGTGGCGGGGCGAGGTCCGTTCGACGACGTCGGAGACACACGCGCAGTGCTCCGGGCGCATTTGACTCAGGCGCCGTCCGCTCCGTCGGTGGTTTGCTCGGAGCCCCTCCCCCCCGAGCTCGATGAGGTGATCCTGAAGGCGCTCGAGAAGCGTCCTGAGAATCGGTTCCAGAGTGCTGCTGACATGCGAGCCGCGCTCGCGGAGGTGGAGCAGGCGCTCCGCGCACCCGTGGGATACGCGGCCACCACCACGTGGGACCTGCACCAGCTGCGTTCGACTCGCCACGATGAAGCCGCGGACGCGCCGCGAGTCGTGGTGGCTGCAGAAGGGACGACCATCCGACCGGGTGTCGAAACGGCGGTGACGACACCGAATGCCACGCGGACGCCCCCGACGTTGGTCAGCCGGGGCAACGCGGGTTCAGTAGGGGAGCTTCCCGCAGCTGTAGAGGTGTTGAACCGACCGATTCGGAGTAGCCGGTGGTTCCTGGTGACCACCAGCGCGCTCTTGGTTTCCCTCGTGATCTTGGGCGCTTGGTGGGTGTTGCGGTGAGACCGTGCGGATTTCTCGCAACCGAGCCGACCAGTGGACGAACGCTCTCCCGCGGTCGGCTTGGTGGCTCTGCCGTGCTAGCTCGCGGGTGCCTGGGAACGCTCTGATGGATCCAGAGACGATACAGCTCAAAGTCGGGGACTTCGTCGACCGCTACCTGCTCTTGCGGCAGATCTCCGCGGGAGGTGGCGGCCGCGTGTTTGAAGCCAGGCACGCGTACCTGGATCGGGTTGTCGCGCTCAAGGTCATGCACCTTCACGATGCCAACCGACCTGGTGTGCGGGAGCGCATGCAGACCGAGGCCCACGTGCTCTCGCGCATCAAGCACTCCAACGTCGTTCGGGTGCACGATGCGGGCGTGCACGGCGCGCTCTTCTGGCTGGCGATGGACTTGCTACGCGGGCGCGATCTGCGCCAGTTGCTGATCTCGAACCGCGGCGAGGGGGTCAAGGTCGCCGAGGCCTTGAATTACGCTGCGGAAATTGCGGATGGGGTGGACGCTGCCCACGAGATCGGTGTGGTGCATCGAGATCTGAAGCCCGAGAACGTGTTCGTCACCGAGGCGAACGAGGTGAAGGTCTTGGATCTCGGAACGGCCAAGTTCTATGGCTACGGCCTGAAGACCACTGACAAGTTTCGAGTGCCGGGGACGCTCCCATACATGTCCCCGGAGCATTGCGAAGGGCAAGTGGTCGACGCGCGGACCGACATCTACGCGCTCGGGATCATGCTCTACGAGATGCTCTCTGGGCGGCACCCCTTCATCGATCCCATGGATGAACCCGGTCCCCACGAGCTGCTCTCGAGGCATCTGGTCGCTGAGCCTGCCCCGCTCACGGACGTCATGCCCGGCCTCCCGGCGTACATCTGGCGCGTGGTGGAGCGCGCTCTGCGCAAGAATCGCGAGGAGCGCTACCGCAACATGCGCGAGTTCGCGACCGAGCTACGTGACGCGCGTCATCGAGCCATTAATGCCGCGAGGAAATATGTGAGTGGAGCAGAGGCGAACGCCGGCTTTGGGCCGCGCGGCACGTTCAAGATGCAGGACGCGTCCCTATTCAAGCCCTCGGTCGAGGCGGACACGCCAGTGGAGGTCCCGGGTCGCTCGAAAGCGTCGGTGCCGCAGCCGGTTGCGCCCGAGGAACCGGTGACTCCCCACGCGCTAGCGTCGGAGCCCACGCCGGAACCAGGTGGTCTTGCTCCCAAGCGCGCCATCTTGATCGGTGGGTGCGTCGGGCTGATCGTGGTTGGTCTGGTGATCGGGGTGAGGAAGGTCGTCTACGGCGCGGGCGCGCCCGCGTCAGCTGTGGTCGAAGCGCCTGCGAGTGTCGCGAGCGCCCCATCGCCCGCGTCGTCGATCGAAAAGCCAGCGCGTGGAGCGCCCGAGTATGAGCCGAGCGAGGCGGAGATCGACGCAGTCGTGAAGCAGCTCGCCGAGGATCAACCGGCGTCGACTCCAGCTGCGTCGACTCCACCAGCGGGTGGGGAGCGTGCCGACGAAACGTCGCGTTCCACTCCAACGCCCACGCCGGCCAAGCGTCCGCAGGGGACCAAAGCTTCGCGGGCGGCCGCCAAAGCGGACAAGAAGTGGGAGACTTGGTTGCCGAGCGGAGACGGACCGGAAGTGGGGTCCGGCTTATGAGCCTGTCAGCGTGTTTCTACGCAACTCAGATGCGAGTTGGACGATGCTGCGCGTTGGGACACGGCTGGTTGGTCGAGGTATGGAGGGAAGGATGAGCGGTGGCGGCAAGTTCCGCAGCGGGGACACAGTGCCTCCCCAGATGCTGGGGCAGGATCCGTCGCTGGATCGCGCGCTCAGCAAGCTGAATCAAGATCTCGATCCGGACGAGGACGCGCTGTACGTGAAGCCGGACTGGTCGGAGCGTCCCGACGTATCCCTGACGCCGATCTCCCAACAGATCACCCAGGAGCTGGACCCTACGGTGACCGCCGCGATTCAGCGGGGGGAGAGGATCACTTCGAGCCCACCCGAGCAACCCACTGCAGGGATGTCGGACCTGTACAAGCGTCGCATGATCACCGTGCAGACCGCAACGGTGCCGCGCGGAGAGGCCGAGGTAGCTGAGGAGAGTCCAGAGCTGGTGCCGCCTGCGGTAGAGCTCGTTGAGGAGGCACGCCCCGCCCAACCCGCGCACGGCATCTCGAAGAAGCTTGCTTTGCTGATTGGCGTTTCCGCAGGTATGCTGATCCTGCTGCTTGGTGCGCTGCTCGGTCACGACGTGGGACGCAAAGGCGATGAGCATGCGGAAACGTCACCGACCAGCGCGGCGGCGGTCGCCACAGCCGGTACGGTCGAAGTCCCCGTGAGCGCTGCGCCACTACCCACGCCAACGCCCGCGCCGGAAACGACCTCGAGTTCGACCGCAGCGGCCGCCGCGAGTGATACACCGGCAGCGAGTTTGAAGTCGGCCGCTCCTTCCGTTACCGCGCGGCAAGCTCCTGTCGTCCAGCCGACGCCGGCGCCTCGCCCGGCCCACAATCACAATCCCCCCCAAGCTGCGCCCAGCAGCACCCCTCCGGCACCCAAGCCGTTGTGGCTCCTTGGAGACTGAAGTCCGATGATTCGCGCGACCGCAATTCTGATGGCGGGCACACTACTAGCCACGCTCCCCGCTTCGGGAGCCGCCGCTCAGCCGCGACCAGCGGCGGCGGCAGCGAGCGATGACCACGCCGAAGAGACGGCGCAGCAGCTGCTCCAGCAGGGCCGCAAGCACTACGCGGCTCGTCGCGTCCAGAAGGCGTACGAAGCGTTTCGAGCGGCGTGGGAGCTTCGCCAGACGACGGGGATCGCCTGCAACCTCGGTCAGACGGAGATGGAACTCAAGAAGTTCCGGGACGCCGCGGAGCACCTCGACTGGTGCCTCGCGGAACTGCCAGAGCCAAAGCCCGTCGAGGGCGCGAAGGATCTGGAATCAGCCAAGGCGCACGTCGTCACCCTGCTCCTGGTTGCGCAGCCCGAAGGGGCGACGATCCAGATCGACGGACAGCCTGTCGGGACGGCGCCGACGGCGCGTCCCATATTCCTGGAGCCTGGTACACACAAGCTGGAGCTCTTTCGAGAGGGTCACGATGCCCACATCGAGAGTTTCGACGCGGTCGCGGGTGATTCCGTGAAGAAAGAGATCTCGCTGGTTGCTCGGGTGTCCGAAGTGGATGCGGGACTACCGCCAGCCAGCGAGCCCGCCGATGTCGCACCGGCCGAGCCGGTCCGCCCGCTGCCGGAGTCGGGAGTCGAAGCGAAGACGCTGGTGGTCGTGGGGGGCGGTGTCGCGACTCTGGGTGCGGTGGCCGCCGGGGTGCTGTTCCGTATTGATGCAAGCTCGAAAGCTGACAAGCGAGACCGACTTCAGCGCGACGCTGGTGACTGCTTTGCGAGCGCCTCGACCCAGTGTCATGAGCTGTCGGAAGCGCAGTCCGACTACGAATCGTTGGCCAACACGAGCACTCTCTTCTTCGGGCTCGGTGCTGGCCTGGCTGTGCTGACGGTCGGCACCTATTTGCTCTGGCCAGATGAACCGGAGCCACCGGAAAAGGCTCGCGGAGTCCGTCATCTTCGCGTGGGCGTTGCGCCGCGCGCACTGCTTATTCAAGGGGAATTCTGATGAAATTGCGTACGTCTTTGGTCCTGACTGGTTTGAGCTTGAGCCTGTGTGTCGCGTGCGTGGACAGCACGTGCGACGATACCAATTCGTGTCCGCACGGTACCGCTGGGGCCGCCGGCTCAGGGGGTACGGCTGGCACCTCGGGGAGCGGCGGGACTTCGGGCGGCACCGGCGGTACCGCGGGGAACGGCGGCAGCGCGGGAAGTGGGGGTTCGGCCGGAGCGGGCGCGACAGGTGGCACGGCTGGAGCGGCCGGAAGCGGCGGCACGGGTCCCCAGTGCGATCCGACTTCTTTGCCGGGGGACGACGCTTGCGTCATTGACGATGAGTACGGTGTGTTCGTTTCTCCGAGTGGGAGCGACAGCAACGGCGGAACGATGGCCGCGCCGTTTGCGACCGTCGGCAAGGGTCTACAGGAGGCCAAGGCCGCGGGGAAACGGCTCTACGTGTGTGCGGATGGCGGGTCGTTCGCTGAGACGGTCAGTCTGAGCGCCGCGAACGCGGGGATCTCCGCCTGGGGTAGCTTCAAGTGCGCTGACTGGACGTATGACGGCAGCCTCAAAGCCAGAGTCGCGCCTACTTCTGAAGGCTACGCGCTCACGGCGGATAGCGTGAATAGCGCGACGCTGCTGGATGGCTTCGAGTTCGAGTCCCAATCGGCGACGCAAGCCGGTGGGAGCAGCGTTGCCGCGTTCGTTAAGACGAGCAGTGCGCTGACGCTGAGCCACGTGAAGCTGGTGGCCGGGTCCGGGATGAAGGGCGCGGATGGGGTGAGGAGCGACTACACGCAGCCGAGCGGCGTGGATGGCGGGGACGCGACCGTGGCGACCGGGGGTACTGGAACGGAGTACACGCAGTGCCCGGGCGGTGGGACGACCAAGGGTGGAGATGGAGGTCCGTTGAGCTTCGGCGGTGCCAGTGGCACGCGATCTCCAGGCACAACCCCGGCCAATGCGGGAGTGGGCGGTGCCGTGTGCGGGAGTGGCGGACTTGGAGGCTTGGGCGAGCCAGGCCTCGAAGGCACCGCTGGCACAGCCTCCAGCGCCCTCGGCACGCTCGACGGCACCGGTTGGATCCCCGCGGATTCAGGCGCGGGGACGCCGGGCACGATCGGCCAAGGCGGCGGCGGAGGACGCGGAGGCACGTCGGGCGGCGGCGGTGGCGGCGGCGCAGGTGGCTGCGGCGGCTCGCCGGGCGGCGGAGGCAAGGGCGGCGGCGCGAGCATCGCGCTGCTCCTCGTGAACTCTCCCATCACGCTGACCGACAGCGAGCTGGTGAGCGGCGCGGCCGGAGCCGGCGGGAAGGGCAGTGATGGGCAGGAAGGGCTGATTGCCGGACTTGGCGGCAGGCGAGCTGGAACCGCTGGCACTTCAGGCTGTGACGGCGGAGACGGAGGTCAAGGCGGCCCCGGTGGAGGTGGCGCAGGCGGGCCTGGTGGTGTCTCCGCGGGGATTCTACATCTAGGCACGGCACCAACGGTGACGGGTGGCAGCATCACTTCCGGAACCGCCGGTGCGGCTGGAGTTGGCGGGAAGGCCGGAGCCAGCGGGAGCAAGGCAGCTGACGGGCTGCCGGGCGTCGCTGAGCAGATCCGTGAGGTAACGAACTGAGCGCTGTCGGAGTCTGCGGAACGAGCCACGTAGAGCGCGACGAAGCGAAGACGATTGACCCCACCCGCCGTGCGATGCATGCGCGAGTGGGCTCGGTCGGCTTTGCGGAGCGTCTCACCCCGAAACGACGAGAGAACTACGAGGACATCACACGCGCCGCGGTGCTCGCCGCCTGAAGCGTTGATCTCTAGAAGTAGGAGAGGCCAATCCCGGCGCCGAACCAGCGATGAAAGTCGGGCGATCCGTAGGCTGCGTTGATTTCGGCCGAGCCTGCGCTGAGGGTGCCGCTGCGGTTCGTGTACTTCCCAAGCTTGGCTGTAGCGAAGAGCAGGAAGGAAGCATGCTTGCCTAGAGGAATATCGATGCCGAGCTCGGGCATCGCTAGGTTCAGCCCGGAGAGCGCACCTTCGAACGATGCGTTCATACTCGTGCTACCCCCGGTGCTGCCCTGCAGACTCACCGATTCGTAACCAAGGCCATAAGCGACGTAGGGCTTGACTTTGGTCGAATCCGTGTGGAAGTCGTACTGCAGGTGGATCAGGCGACCAGAAATCCAGCGTAACTCGACGAGGGAGCGTCCGACTTTGCTGCATGCAACGAAAGCAGCGAATCCGAGACGCAATCAAGGGTGCAAGCATTGGGCTGCTGGCGCTGGCCTGCAGTTCGGGGTCGTCGGGCGGCTACTCGCCGAGCGGCTCGGACGGTGTCGACGAGCCCCATGGTGTCGACGAGCCCTATGGCGTGGCCGGACCTACGCCGGACGCCCTCGCAGACTTCGGCGGGGTGAGGACGTGTGCCATGACTGCCGCGGACTGCCAGGATCTCCGATCGGACGGGATGGACCAGTGCTGATTCGATGCGATCGATTTCCCCGAGTACAGGTGCTCAGGGGACGTCAGTGACAATTTTCCGCTGGCCTGCATCGGAGGAGATCCTGACAGGTGCGCCGTCTACTCGTACACCTTCAAGCCAAAGCAAGATCCCGACGTGATGGCTGCTTGTTCTCGCCTGTTGATGCGTGCCAGCCTCAGCCCTCCGGGGGACCTGGCGAACGAAGTATGTTTCCGGGTAGAAATGGCTTGCGAGGTGCACGAGTGCAATCCGGGCTGGGTCAATCTCATGACCGCGACGGACGGTTGGTTGGGTGAGGAAGCCAGGAACGCCGTGCGCGGGTGCATGGACGAGGGGAGCTGCAGAAACATCCAGAGTTGCCTCGCCGCGTGGACGCACACGCTGTTTTCCGGGACTGAGGTTGACCTGGCGCCACTCGATCGCGACGCGTACCGGTACTATTAGAGAGGGAAGTTCGGTGACCCCAGCCGGCGGGTGAAGGTCCAGAATCGTGGCAACTGTTGCTGCGTACGGCCGATGACGACGGCATGATCAGAAAGCTAGCGCTAGTCAGCGCAATGGGCCTGGCAGCCTGTGCTGCCCCACAGAACCTACAACCCCACGCCGTTGCCCAGAGCGCTACGCAGCCCCCGCCATCTCAGGATCGAAGCTGCGAGGGCGCCGCTCAGGTTGCCATCGACGCCATTCCATTCGAATCGGTGTTCGGTGCAGACAGAGGGAGCGCCGTGGTCGTCGAGGCGGCCGACGATTACGCCATCGTGGCCACGACTTTCGACGTCGCTGACGCCCAGTTGGCGAACGTCGTCGTCGCTCCACACGTCGACTCAGGACTTGAGGGTGATTCGCAGGTCACGACGTCGGAGGTGGTTTATGCCAACGTCCAGCGAAACATCGCGCTCTATCGCTTCCCCCGACATACCCTGCCTGCAGCTCCGGTTACCTTGAGGAAACGCGAGCCGAGCGGTGCGCTCGCGGCGGTAGGTCAGATCGGAAGGGGAACCGCAGAGTTCGTGCGGGGGGACATGCCTTCGAAGTCGACTTTGCGCTTCGACGAAGCGCTCGGGAGCGACAGCTACGCTCTGTTTGATACCTGTGGTCGATTGGCAGGTTTGGTCAACAGTGCCGCAGGCGGATCCGCGGGGAGAGGAGAGTTGATTCCGGCCGTGTGGATCGTGGAGGCGCTGGAGGCATTCCATCACCCCGCGTCGACGGAGGTGCGAGTGCGCGAGACCGCGCGACGCTTCGGCGACGCTGTCTTGCACGACGACTACCTCACAGCCAGCTTTCAGCTATCTCGGACCGCCTACTGGGAGATCGGCGAACAGTTCTACCCGCTCGTCGCTCGCGGGGAGCAGAAGATCGAGCAGGCTCGGGCGGCGCTTCAGCTGGATCCGACGTCGCTGGATCTTCTGGATCTCGATCAGAAGGTCGAGCGCTTTGGTGAGAAGCTAGACGCTGCAGAGCGCGTCGCTCTCAAGGTGGTGGCGAACCCACACGTCACGCCCGTGAACGCCGGACGTGTGTACTGGGGGATCTTGATGGCCCAAGCGGCGGCGAAGGCCCCGCGACTCGTGGCGATCGACGTCGAGACCGTCAGCGTTGGTGGTGAGGCAGACTTGGGGGGTCAGGCTGCCATGGCGACGTTTCGCCTCGAGTTCGCTAACGGGACGGTGCGGCACGAGACGGTTCAGTTCGAAGAGGTCGCCGGACGCATGCTCCTGGCAACCGTGAAGCGCCCGTGGTGGCAATACGACCCTGGGTATTCCGACAGCTCCGTCGCGCAGGCTGCCGGCCAGCCAAAGTGACACGACGCGTATCCGCTGCAGATGTTGACGCCCGCGCGAAAGTATTCGACAGAGCCGAGCAGTGACCGACCCCCGAATGCGCTCGCTAGTCGATGCTTTCGTCGCCGATCTCGCGGAGATTGTGCGCCAGGCGACCCTGGAGCAGCTTGAGTTGGTGTTGAAAGCTAGTCCCGTCGTCGCTCCCTCGGCGCCAGCGGAGCGGCCTCAGCCGAGGCGCGCCGAACGCCCATCAACTCGCGAGAAAGTGCGCGCCAAAGCGGTCAAGCGTCACTCGAGCAAACCGCGAGCGGTTCAGCTGACGTTGCCTGTCGGGATCCTGGAGGAAACAAACGGAGCGGCTGCTCGCGTGACTGAAAGCCCGCACGCCCCCGCGAGTCGCGCGGCGGAACCGGAGACCCACCCCTTCGTGCTACGCCGGAACGGAGAGCGGGTCCGGCGCTTGAAGTAGCTGGACCAAGAACAAGCACATGGGTGACGGGGCCTCAGCGGGTACGCAAGAGTATGAAGTGCTCGCTGAGCTCGGCTCCGGGGGCATGGGCGCGGTGTACCTGGCCCGCGCCCTTGGCCTCGGGGGCTTTGAGCGACTGGTGGCCATCAAGCGCATGCACCCGGACTTGTTGCAGTATCCCGTGCTGCTCGAGCGCTTCATGGATGAGGCGCGGCTCACGGCTCACGTCAGGCATGCGAACGTGGTCTCGGTTCAGCGACTTGGCGAGGACGACGTCGGGCGGTACCTGGTGCTCGACTACGTCGAGGGCGCAAACCTCGACACGCTGATCGCTCAGAGCGCGGAAACCGGGGAGCGCATCCCACCGCCCGTTGCCTTGCGGATCACGATGGACGCACTGGCCGGCCTGCATGCCGTGCACGAAGCAATGGACCCCAGTGGCCAGCCGCTCAGCATCCTGCATCGCGACGTGAGCCCGCAGAATATCCTGGTGGGTCGGGATGGGGTCGCTCGACTAACCGACTTCGGCATCGCGCGCAGTGCCTTGTCCGCGCAGCGCACCCAGAAACGTCAATTGCTGGGCAAGCTGTTGTACCTGGCGCCGGAGTATCTACAAGATGATCACTTTGACCGGCGGCTGGACGTCTACTCCATGGGAGTCACGCTTTGGGTCGCCCTTGCGGGCGCGGAGCCCTGGCCCAATGCGAGTCACGCCGACGTCGTCCAGCGGGTGCTCAGTGAAGGGCTTCCGCCGCTTTCGCGCGTCGGGGTGCGTGTCGCGCCTCAGCTTGAAGCGTTGCTCGCCAAGGCTTGCGCCCGGGATCCAGAACAGCGATTCCCCACGGCTAAGGCGATGCTCGAGGCGCTGGATCAGATCGGGCGTGAAACCGGCTGGCTCGCAACCCACTCCGAGGTGGCTCAGGTGGTCGAGCAGTTCGATGGGGAAAGGCTCGACCAGCTGCGGCGCTACATCGCCTCGACCTATCGCGGAGACGCCCCCCGGCCGCCGATGGATTCGGGCGTGCGCTCCCCGCCTCCGCTATCGCGGCAGACCGGATCTTCTAGCAGTGAGACGCGACCGGATGTGGGGCTCGATCCGCTGCCGCTGGTGACGAGGCTAGCGGCGCCAGAGGGTACTGCCGGTTCTTCGGTCGCTGCCGCGCCTCGCATTACTGCCGCGGGGAAACTCGGCTTAGCGGTCTTGGTAGTCTTGATACTCGGGGTTGTCTTCACCCTGGGCGTGATGGTTGGACGAGGCTCCTGAGCCCCTCGCGCCACAGTGATTAGTGCGCGCTACGTTACGGAAGCGCCAACTCAGACGATCGCGCAAACGCTGCGGGCGCCGAGGCCATCACAAGGCTGAGCAGGCGCCCCGGGATTGACGACCGCCGGCCAGCAGGACTAGCGAGAGACAGCTTCACACAGGAGACTGTCGATGTTGGTCAAGCATCCCGCGGACCGCCGAACCTTGCTCTGGACCCTGGTCCTGACGCCCGGGCTCGCCGTCCTTCACTACGCCCGTCCCGAGCTCGCATGGTGGCTATTTCCTGCGAGCATGTACTTTGCCGTGAGCTGCGCCGTCATCGCTCACAACCACATGCATCGCCCAACCCTCAAGTCCAAATTGGGCAATCGGCTCTTCTCTCACTGGATATCGATCTTCTACGGATATCCCGTCTTCGCGTGGACACCCACGCACAACCTCAATCACCACCGCTACCTAAACAAGCCCGGCGACGCCACCATCACCTGGCGGTTTACGAACAAGCACAACGCGCTCGTCGCGGGCACGTACTTCTTCGTTTCAGCGTATTACCAGGGCTTCTGGATCCAAGACTACATCGCACAAGCGAAGCGGAAGAACCCGGCGCTCTACCGACGGATCATCTCCCAGTACTTGGTGACGTACGGGACGCACGTGGGTGCGGCAGCGCTTGCGATCTCCCTGTTCGGTGTTTCCGCGGGGCTCAAGACGTACGCGCTCGCGCTGGGGATCCCGGCGTTCTTTGCGCTCTGGACGGTGATGCTGTTCAACTACACGCAGCATGTCCACACGGATCCATGGTCGGAGTTGAACCACTCTCGCAACTTCACCGGCAAGCTGCTGAACTTCATGCTCTTCGGCAATGGCTACCACACGGTGCACCACAACAAAGCCAACCTCCACTGGTCGGAGGCCGCAGCGGCCCATGACAAGATCAAGCATCTGATTGACCCGCGGCTCTGTCACCGCAGCATGTGGTGGTTCCTCTTTCAACAGCACGTGCTGGCGGTGTTCATTCCGAGCCTGGGGACCACCCAGGTCGGGCGCGCGCCGTTCGATGGCCCGGAAGAAGAGCGCGGTGGTCCACAGGCACTCGACCTAGGTACGAGCGGTGAGGCGTCCGTAGAAGTCCAAGGCGCTCGCTGAGCCGCAAGGATCCCACGCAAAAAGCAAAAGTTTCGTCTTCGCCGGTGTATGCTGTGGTGATGCGCTGGCTCGCCCTGGTTCCGTTGCTGTTCGCGTTGGGCTGTGGGGGGAGCGCCGCGGGCGAGCCGGCGACTCCCGAGTCCGAGGGCAAGCCGGCGCCCGAGGTGGACAGGCTGTACGAACAGCTCGCTTCCTGCACGACCGCCACCAGCAACGCGGGGATCACACTCAAGTGTCAGGGCTTCGCGATCCAGCTCGGACAAGTCGTGGTCGAGCAGAGCATCACCGACGAACTGCTGCGAGAGACCGAGAGCATCGCGATCAGCGGAGTGGAGAAGTCCTGGGGGATCCCCGTGGAAAGGGTACCCATGAACCTGAGCGGCGTTCCGGCTACCGGCTTTCCACCACCGGACGCGAGCCACCCTGGGGGGCTCGCGGTCTCCACCGCGGTCGCCGCTTCCAAGGTGCTGATCACCATGTGCCTCGGGCCGCCCTGCCCGCGTTTGATGGGGGATGCGCCTGCTTTCTTTCAGGCGATGGATCGCTTCCTCGACGAACACCCCCCCGCGCCTGCCGGCTGACTCAGCCGACCAGTGCGTAGAGCAGCACTTGGCCGTCAGCGAGCAGCGGCCCGGCGGCGCTCTGGAGTTCTTTCCAAGTCTTCACCTCGTCGGGCGCGTCCGCCGGCACCGGCAGGAAGTGCTGGGCGAGGAAGTAGTCCTTGGAGGTCGGGGAGCTAGCCCAGGCGCGCACCGCGAGGTACTTGATACCAGCGGCGCGTGCTTCCTCGCGGATCTTGTCGAGGATGGCGGCGCCGACGGCGTGCTCCTGGTAGTCCGGATGGACGGCGAGCTCCTCGATATAGCCGACGCCGGGTTCTTCATCGCGCCACGCGCCGTAGCCCGCGATGTGATCATCGGCTTCGGCGACGCGCACGTTGTGCTTGCGCGGTAGCTGCGCGATATCACGCAAGCTCCTGACGGGGAGTGCCTCTTCACTCACACCGTGGTGGTGATGCTGAGCTTTGCTCAGCTGTTCGATCTCCAGCACTGGGTCGAGGTGAATGTCTTGGAGTCCGACGACACGGATCTTGGAAGGTGCAGGCGCTTCGTGCATGGCGAGGAGTAAACCAGAGCGCGCCGGCGGGTGAAACCGTGAACCATCGCACCTCCCCCCCAAACCACGAGCGCAGGGAAGCGCGCTCCCAGCGGTCTTGATTTCCGCGCAAGGCCTGCGTCATTCGCTGGGATTGTTGGGGGAGAGGCGCAGCGGTGCGCACCGGTAGGGCGTGCACGGCCCAGGTAATCGGCCCTGACGCGCCGCACAGTTCCCGCGCTGGCTCGGGCGCTTGCGCGTCGCTTGGCCGGGCGCGCTCGGGCGAGCACGACTCTCCAGGCGTCGAACCTTGCGTTGCGCCTTACTTTCTAAGCACAGTCGCCGCATGAACAGCTTGGACGTCGACTTCTGTCGCAGTCAGTTTCCGGCGTTGGCGACGGACTGGGCCTTGCTCGATAGCGCAGGTGGGAGCGTCACACCGCGCCAGGTGAGCGCGCGCGTCAGCGAGCACCTCGAGCGTCGGATGGTTCAACTTGGGGCCAGCTATCCACTGAGTGAGGAGTCCACTGCGCAAGTGATGCAGGGACGCGAGGCAGCCGCGACGCTCGCTGGCTGTTCCCCCGAGGAAATGGTTCTGGGGGCATCGACGACTCAGAACCTCGGCTTGCTCTCGCGAGCCGTGCGGCTGGCTGCGGGGGACGAGGTGGTCGTGACCAATCTGGATCACGAATCGAACATCGGCTGTTGGCGTCGCCTCGAAGCGCGGGGTGTGGTCTTGCGCGAGTGGAAGGCGGCGGGCTCTGCGGATGACCCGGAAGGGGTGTGCCTGCGCTTCGCTGAGCTCGCTCCGTTGCTCAATGAGCGCACACGCTGGGTGTGCTTTTCCCAGTGTTCGAATTTGGTTGGCGCAGTGCACGACGTGGCGGCCTTGACGCGGCAGATCCATGACGCCGGGGCGCGGGTGTGCGTCGACGGCGTGGCTTACGCGCCGCACCGCCAGATCGATGTGAAAGCTTGGGGGGTCGATGCGTACGCCTTCAGTCTCTACAAGACGTACGGACCTCACCTCGCTGCGCTGTACGTCGAACGTGGTCTGCAAGATGAGCTCGAATCCCAGAATCACTTCTTCATCGGCGATGACGACCCGGCCTACCGCTTCATGCCAGGGGGCGTGAGTCACGAGCTCGCGGCGGGGCTGCCGGGGATCCTCGACTACCTGGACCGTGTGTATCGGCATCATTACCCAGGGGAAATAGATGCGGGGGCATCGTCGCGCCTCGCGCGTGTCTTTGCCTTGTTCCAAGCTCACGAGGCGAAGCTCGCGGAGGTGTTGCTGGCCACGCTGCGAGAGCGTCCTAGCGTCCGGATCCTCGGTCCACGCCACGGATCAGCCGTAGAACGCGCCCCGACGATCAGCTTCTGGCAGCCGGGGCGGCAATCGAGCCGCGTGCCGACCGCGCTCGACACGCGGCGCATCGCGGTGCGCTGGGGTCACTTCTATGCTCAGCGCCTGGTCAGTGCGCTTGGGATTCAGGAGCTGGGCGGCGTGGTCCGCGCGAGCTTCGTTCACTACAACAGCGTCGCAGAGGCCGAGCGCCTCGCCAGCGCGCTGCAGGAGATCTTGGTATGAAGGAGTCGCAGCCTGCGCTGGCACGTCTGCTGGAGTTCTCTATTACCGCGCGGCAGCGGCTGCGCGAATTGGCCGGGCGCCACGAGGCTGAACGGCGCGTCGACCCCGAGCTGGTGCGTGAGCTTGCGGCGCTGGGTGCGTTCCGATTGCTGGTCCCCAGTGAGCTCGGAGGGGGCGAGGGGACGCCCGCGGGCTTTGTGAGCTTGCTCGATGAGCTGGCTCGCGGGGACGCCGCCGCCGCCTGGTGCGTGATGACGGGTGCGACCACGGGCCTCTTGAGTGCGTACATGCCTCGTGAAGGGGCGAGCGAGATTTGGCAGCCTGGCAGCGTGACCGCGGGCGTTTTCGCGCCCATGGGGGAAGCGCAGGCGGTCGACGGCGGCTACGTCGTCAGCGGCCGCTGGCCTTTCGCGAGCGGCTGCGAGAACGCGGACTGGTGGATGGGGGGCGCGCGTTGCGGGAGCGGTGCCAGCGCCGAGTTGCTCAACATCTTCTTTCCAGCCGTAGAGGGGACCCGCCACGATACTTGGTCGACGCTCGGCTTGCGTGGGACTGGCAGCCACGACATCGAGGTGAAGGAAGTGTTCGTTCCAGAGCGCCGCATTGCTCGGGTGCTGGGTGGTGGCGCACGCTACGCCGGACCGCTCTTCGGGTTTCCCCTGTTTGGCTTGCTAGCTGCCGGTGTTGCCGCGGTTGGGCTGGGGATCGGACGCGCCGCGATCGACGACTTCAAGCTGCATATCGCCGGGAAGCGACTACCCGGTGGTCGCAAGGCCAGCAGTCAAGGTCATCTGCAGCTCGAGCTAGCGAGCGCCGAGGGCGAGCTCGAGGCTGGGCGCGCGCTACTCTACCAAACGTGCGACCAGCTCTATGCTGCGCAGCTGGGTGCCGTGCGGAAAGGTGAGCTGATCTCCGCGACGGACCGTGCACGGTTACGTCTAGCGGCCAACCAGGCCGTACGCGGAAGCAAGCGCGCGGTGGATGCGATTCACGAAGCCGCGGGCGGCGCGGGTGTGTACTCGCGCGCGCCGTTCGAGAAGCACCTGCGTGACATTCACACACTGACTCAGCACGTGATGGTGCAAGCCGGCACTCTGCGCCAGGTGGGCGCCGTAATGCTGGATGAGCCCGTGGACACGCTCCAGCTATAGCCATAGTGGCCGTAACGGTGTGCTCGCCAAACGCGGGAAAACCTGTGGGTTTTTCCGATGGCGTGAGGCGTGCGGGGCGTCCATCGTGGCGTAATTGCCGCAGCTTGTTCGCTCAAGGTCAGCTGCGCTGACCTGTGTCTAACTCGCTCTCGCGACGTGGATCCTGGTTACCGCATAGAAAAGGTGGCCAGAATGGACGCCCGTCGCGAGCGGGTGCGTTGGCGGAAACAACAACGCGGATCTGAGTTCGCGTCCCACATGCACCTAGCAAACTTGCGCCATCGACTAGTCAAGGGACTGGCCACCGCTATGCTTTGCTCTAGGTGCGAGTGCGCCGCTGGCGTTTGTGGTGGTTGAGCTGTGTGATTGTTGAGCGGCTCCACATTTTCAACGCAGTCGGTGCCGGGAGGTTCAGGAATCAGCTTGGAGCCGCAGGCAGTCATCGAACGCTACGCGATCTACGAGAGTATCGGTCGCGGGGGCATGGCCACTATCCACTTGGCTCGCCAGCTCGGCAGCGCGGGGTTTAGTCGGACCGTTGCGATCAAGCGTCTGCACCCGCACATCGCGGCGCAAGAGCAGTTCGTGCGCATGATGCTCGACGAAGCTCACCTTGCCTCGCGCGTCGAGCACCCCAACGTCGTTCGCGTGCTCGATGTGGTGGAGGGCGAGGGCGAGCTCTTCATGGTTCAAGAGTATGCACACGCGCTCCCGGTCTCCACGTTGGCCGCGGCGGCGATTCGCTCCGGCGAAGGTGTACCGCCCCCCGTCGCGCTGCATATCTTGATTGGCGTGCTGCGTGGCTTGCACGCCGCGCACACTGCTACGGGAGCGATGGGGGAGCCTCTGGACATCGTGCATCGCGACGTCTCTCCGCAGAATGTACTGGTTGGACCGAGCGGCGTGCCGCAAGTGGTGGACTTCGGTGTGGCGAAGGCCAGCCGCCGCCTGCAGACGACTCAGCAGGGTGAGATCAAGGGAAAGCTGCGCTACATGGCGCCAGAGCAGCTGCTCTGCAAACCGGTGACGCAGCAGGCAGACGTGTACTCCGCGGCGGTGATGCTCTGGGAGCTCCTCGTGGGCAAGCGCTTGTTCGACGCCGACTCGCCCACGGACATCAGCTATCAGAAGCTGCAAGCCGATGTGCCGGTGCCCAGCTCTCTGCGCCCCATCCTGCCGCCCGCTCTGGACGCGATCGTACTCAAGGGGCTCGATCGCGATCCTGAGAAGCGGTACCGCACGGCAAAACACTTCGCCGACGCGTTGCAGTCGTTCGTCACGAAGCGCTCGGCGTTGGCGGTGACCCCGGAACAGGTCGGCGCGTGGGCCGTGCGCTGGGGAGGCGAGACGTTCAGCGAACGTGAGCGACTGCTGCGCGAAGTGGAGGGCGCGGGGCAACCCGACGTGCGAAGTGCACCTTCTTCGGCGAAGATCGCCTTCGAGCGCGACTCACTGCCTGACGACAGTGACGTGCTCGCCGCCGCGCAGGTGCACAAACCGGAGGCAGAGCCGAGCCAGACCATGCGGGGCACCGCTGCGCCTGGCACGTTGCGGGCGCCGCCGGTGCGCTCTCGGCGCCTGCCTCGGTTCCTGGCGGCAGCGGCGGTGCTGCTGGTTGGTGTCGGATTGGTTAGCCGCCTGAAGCGCGGGGACAAAGTCGCTGAGCCGGAAGTCGCGCTCGCACCGCCGGCAGTCGCTGCTCCCCCGCCGGTGAAGGATCCGACCTGTCCATCCGGCATGCTCCGTGTTGCTGTCAGCAAGCTCTTCCTGGGTTGGGGGGGAGAGGATGCAACGGAGTCGGAGCGCCCGCAGGTACAGATGGACGTCGCGCAATACTGCATCGACCGCACGGAGGTGAGCGTACGGGCCTACAAGGCCTGCTCGGACCTGGGGGAGTGCTCACGCGTCTTCGCCGAGCCAGAGCTCGAAGGAGCCTCGAAGCGGGAGCGGATCCTGCTGGGTAAGCTGTGCAACACGGAGCGCTCGGAACTCTCGGAGCATCCGATCTCCTGCGTGGACTGGGCGCAGGCCGCGGCGTACTGCAAAGCACAGGGCAAGCGTCTACCAACGTCAGCGGAGTGGGAGCTCGCGGCTCGCGGCTCTGATGGCCGCGCGTATCCGTGGGGTGACGAGCTTGGAGAGAGTCACGCGAACGCCTGCGGGGCGGAGTGCTATGCTTGGTCTCGGGCGCAGGGCTTGCGCTTGCCCATGGCGTTCGCCGCGGACGACGGCTTCGCCGGGACCGCCCCGGTGACGGCGTTTGGCGAGCAAGCCGCCCCAAGTGGCGCGCTGAACATGGTGGGGAATGTCGCCGAGTGGGTTAGCGACTGGTACGTCTCCCGAGATCCCGCTGCGGTACTGGATGCCGATACCGCACGGAAGAGAGAGGTGCGAGGCGGGCACTTCTTGAGTTCGGCAGCAGATCTTCGCGCATCCGTCCGCGACGCCAAGCTGCCGAGCGAGCGGAGCCCGAAGATCGGGTTTCGCTGCGCCTCCGACCTAGAGTAGGCGTCTTACGCTCGGGTTGACGCCGAGCTTCCTCGTCGGTTGACTCGGCCTCGGATGCGCCTACGAGGAGGCGCTGCGCCTACGAGGAGCGCGGATGCGCCTACGAGGAGAGCGGATGCGCCTACGAGGAGGCGCTGCGCCAGCCGAACCACTCGGCCTGCCAGAAGCTGGAATCTTCCGCTCGAGTCACAAGTGCGGATCGGATTCCTTTTGCAGCGGAACCGTGGAACTCTGAGGCTGGTGTCGTGTCCCATGCGCTCCAGAAACCGGGCGTAGTGGACAGGAGCCCGGGGGTGCAGATTCGCGGCGGTTCTTCCGCCGCGAGACTAGTGCGTGCCGCTGGTGTCGCGGCGCGAGCTGAGGAGTGGTTGATGCGTTGGATGTCGTTAGTGGTGGTGGGAGTTGCGTTGAGCTCGATGGGCTGCGCGGCAAAGCAGAAGAGCGCTGCTCAGCCGGTGCTGCCCTTGACCACGGTCAGGCTCTACGAGACCGGGGTGGGCTACTTCGAACGAGCCGGCACGCTGGATGGCGGTACGGACACTTTGCCGGTGCCGGCGTCACACGTCGACGACGCGCTCAAGACGCTGATCGTCATGACTGACGGTGGCAAAGCGCAGGTATCCGCGGTGGAGTTCGACAGCGTCATGAGCCGCGGACTGGCGCGTTCCCTCGCGGCGCTGCCGCTGGAGTCGGACTCTCCGGTCACCTACGAGGATGTGCTGAACAGCCTCAAGGGTGTCGAGCTGGAGGTCGTGAGCGCCAACAAGACGGTGCGTGGGAAGCTGGTGGAGGTGACCAAAGCTCCGCCGGTACCCATCGATGTGCTCGAGCAGACGAGCAAATCCGAGGGCGAGAAGCCCAGCGAGCCACGTTACCTCCCGGATACGGAGAATGATCACTACCTCACGCTGCTGAGCGAGGACGGCACGCTGCGTCGCTTTCGCGCTTCTCAAGTGGCGTCGGTGCGGCCCACGGATCCCATCTTGGCCAACCGGCTGGGCTCTGCAGCAGGCGCGCTGTCCGGGCGCGCGGCTCAGATCCAGCGCGGCCTGCGCGTGCTTGCTACCGAGGCCGTGCCTGTCCGCTTGGGCTACATCGCGGAAACGCCGGTGTGGCGCTCCACCTATCGCCTCGTGTTGGAGCCAGGCTCACGGAATGCGAAGATTCAAGGCTGGGCGTTGATCCACAACGACACCGACGAGCGGTGGAAGAACGTGCAGGTGGAGCTCGTCAACGGACGTCCGGATTCGTTCTTGTTCCCTTTGTCCGCGCCCCGCTATTCGCGACGCCCACTGGCGGAGCCCCCGGAGAAGCTGTCGACGGTGCCGCAGCTCGCGGATCAAACACCGGATCAAATCTGGGGCGACAACATCGAGACCGGCAGCAGCACTGGGGTGGGCTATGGCTACGGGTCGGGATACGGTCGCCTGGGTGGGAGTCACCGCACCACGGCGCCCAAGGTGCGCATGGGCATGGCGTCGGTTACCGGCGGCGAGAGCGACGAGATCAGCATCGGCAACCTCGCCGACGTGGCGCAGTCAACCGGCGTCGAGGCGGGCGCGTTGTTCTCCTACCGCTTGGCGAACAAGCTCCAGCTGAGAGCTCACGGTTCGGCGCTGGTGCCGTTCACTTCTCAGGCCGTGGAAGCCAGGCGCCTCACTTGGTTCGATGAAGCGGGCAGCCCGGGCAGTGGCACCAGCTACGGCCGCAGCGGCGTGCGGCTCACCAACACCAGCGGACAGACGCTGCCCACCGGGCCGGTGTCCATTTACGAGAGGACTGGTTTCAGCGGGGAAACGGGGATCCCCCGTCTGAAACCGAAGGAACGCGCCTTCATGAACTTTGGCGTCGACCTCGACGTCGAGCTGGAGTTCGACCCTGAGTTCCGTTCGAAGCCGGTCGAGGACTTGAAGAAGGTTCGCTTCGAAAACGGCGTGATGATCGAGCACTACGTCCAGCGGAGCGAAGCCGCCTACGTATTGACCAATCGCAGCGGCTCGGCGCGGGACGTGTACCTCGTGCTCAACATCGTCAAGAACTCCAAGGTCCAGGGTGCGGACGAGCTCGACTTCGATCTCGAGAGCGACAGGCCGCTTGCGGTGTTCGCGGCCAAGGCGAAGTCCAAGAGCGAGCGCAAGGTGGTGATTGAGCAGGCGCTGCAGCGGCGAACTCCGCTCTACAACCTGGATGTCGACGGGATGAAGGAGCTCGCCAAGAAGCCAGAGCTCTCCGAGGGTGAGCGCAAGATCCTGGGCGAGGCCGTCGCGCTCCTGGATCTGGTGGAGAAGGCGAACACCGCGCTCTCCGACGCGAACAAGGAGGTGGAGCGGATCCAAGGCGACCTCGAGCGGATGCGGGAGCACCTGAAGGCGCTCGGCGACAAGAGCGGCTCCCCCGCTGGCGCGAACCCGATCGTGACCCGCATCCTCGAGCTGGAAGACCGGCTCTCCAAGCAGCGCCGCACGGTCGAGACGCTGGACGAGGCTCTGAAACAGAAGCGGGACGACGTGAAGAAAAAGCTCGAGACGCTGGGCGAAGATACGCCGCCCGCGTCGCCCGCACCTTCGGCTCAGCCAGTGCCGAAGCCTTGACCCTCACCCCCAAACCCAGAACCAGCGCTGAGCAGCGCATCCGAGGCTCGGTGTTTGGTTCTGGCGGGGCGCGCAAATCCGTGGATGTGCTCAGCATTTACCCCTGGTTCTGGCGCTTCTCGGATATCGTATCGCCCCCAGCGTGAGCCTTGATCGGGGACTCGTTCAGGAGTCCGCAAGGCCCCGCTGGGACGGGGATACAGCAATGAACGAGGAAGCCAAGCAGCTCATCACCTTGCTCGAGTCGAGCTTGATGATGAACCCGAAGGACCCGGTCAAGCGCTACCGACTGGGGCACGCCTACCACAAGAACGGAGAACTGGAGAAAGCTGCTCAGCAGTACCAGAAGACCGTTGGCCTGCAGCCGGATCACTTCCTTGCGCACTACAACCTCGGTCTGGTGAAGAGGGAGCAAGGTGAGCTCGAGGTCTCCCTCGAAGCGTTGATCCGTGCGGCAGAGCTCAAACCAGAAAATGCGGACGCTCAGCAGGCGCTGGGCGACACGGCGCTTGGCATGAAGCGCTACGAGGTTGCCGCGCCGGCGTTGCAGGCGCTGGCGAAGCTAAACCCGGAACACCCTGACGCCGCGCTGCGGGGCGGGGACGCTTTCGTAGAGATCGCCGAGTGGGCCGGCGCGGTGGACTGCTACGAGCGCGCGCTCAAGGTGGCCAAAGACGATCCCGCCGTGATGCTCCGCCTCGGCCGGGCCTACGTCGCGACAGAGGCCTGGGAAGCCGCTCAGCGCACCCTGCGGGAGCAGACCAAGCTGGTGCCGAAGGAAGCGGAAGGCTTCAAGCTCCTCGGCAAGGCATGCGCAGAGCTAGGCGAGCTACAGAACTCGATCGATGCCTACCGCGAGGCGCTCGAGCTCGACCCCGAGTACGTCGAGGGGCACTGCGCGATCGCGAGGACGTACGCCGCGGCGGAGCAATACCCGGCGGCCGCGAATGCTTTCCGTGTGGCACTGCGTTTCCTGCCGAAGGACGCGGCGATTCACTACGAGCTCGGCGTGGTGCTCGTGAAGCTCGAGAAGTACGACGAAGCGGTCGAGGGGCTGGAGCGCAGCATCGCGCTCGAGCCAGAGCGGGCGACGGCGTTCGCATTCCTGGGAGATGCGCAGCGTGCGCTCGAGCAGAACTCGGAAGCTCGCAAGTCTTATCGTGAGTGCGTCCGTCTGGACCCTACGCTGGTGCGCGCGAGCCGCTCGCTGGCCGGCGTGTGCCTCGAGCTGGGACTCAAGGACGAAGCCATCGAAGCGTTCAAGCAGGTGGTGCGCCTCGAGAAGGACGACGCGCAAGCTCATCTGTCGCTGGCGGACTTGTACTTGAACGCAAGTCGCGACGCAGAGGCTGCGGGTTCACTGCAGGAGGCGCTGCGCCTGATGCCCGACGACGAGGGTGTGCTGGCGCAGGTCGGCGCGGTGCTCGTTAGACTGGGGCGGGGGGAAGAGGCCAACCCGCTGCTCCTCAAGGCCTCTCGCCTGTTACCCAAGGACGCGAGCGTGCGCCTGAACCTCGGGATGGCGTATAACCAGGCGGAAAAATGGGAGCTAGCGAAGCAGGCGCTCACCAAAGCGCTGGAGCTAGCGGAAGCAGCGAGCCCCGAAGCCGTTGAAGAGTATCGTGCAGCGTTCTCGCCAGCGCTCGCGCGGAGAGAACTTGGTAAAGCCTGCCGCGCCCAGGGGGACACCAAAGAGGCCGTCGAGGCGTTCGAGATCGCGCTCCAACTCGAGCCAAACTACAAGGACCTGTGGCAGAGCCTGGGCGAGCTGCGCGCCGAGCTGGATGACCCGAGCGGTTCTGCGGAGGCCTACTATCGCGCGGCCGAATCTTTCCCTACGGATCTCGACATTCAACGGACGTCAGGCAAAGTGCTCCAGGGCGTTGGCCGGCACGCGGATGCGGTTGAGGTCTACCGACGAGTAGCCGACGTTGAAGAGGACGACTATCGGACGCTAGGTGCGCTCGGCCGTTCCCTGAATCAGCTCGAGCGCTGGACTGACGCGCGCGCAGTCTTGAAAGAGGCCGTGCGCCTGCGGCCGGACATGGGCGATGCGCTCAAAGAACTCGGGCGTGCTGCTACTGAGCTGGGCGAGACGGATGAGGCCCTGGACGCGTTGCAGCGCGCGCTCGAGATCGACCCTGACTTTGCACCCGGTCAAGTGCTCGTGGGGCGGATCCTTGCGGAACGTGAACAGCACCAGAAGGCGCTCGAGGCCTTCGAGTTGGCGGAGAAGGTCTTCAACACCCAGTCGAACTCGGAGGACGAGGCCGTCGCTGCTGTGGGGCATCGGGACCTGGTGGCGTTGCAGCCGCACCTAGGGCGGGTGCGCCTGGTGCTCAAACAATTCGAGCCGGCTTCCCGCAGCTTGCGGGTCGCGACCAAGACGCAGCCGAAAGACGCGGACCTAGCGCTGTGCCTGGGCAAGGCGCTGCTAGGACTGGATGACCAGCACGGTGCCCGGCTTGCGCTGGAAGAGGCAGCGCGCCTGGATGCTGCGAGCGAGAACAACCGGGCCGAAATCTACAAGCTGCTCGGTCCGGTGTGCCGCGCAGCGAGCGACGCCGCCGCAGCCGAGGCCGCCTTCAAGCGTGCGACCGAGCTCGAGCCTGAGTGCCTCGAGGCCCAGGTCGCGCTTGGCGAGTTGCTGGACGCCCGCGGCGCGGACACTGAAGCCGCAGGCGCGTTCGAGGCGGCCGTGCGTCTCGCTCCCCAAGAAGCGAAGCTCTACGCCGCGCTTGGCGGCAGCTTACAGAAGCTCGGTCGCTTCGAGGAGAGCGCCGAGCGCTTCGCGGAAGCCGTGAAGTTTGGTGCGGGGGATCCCGACATCTTGCTAAGTCTGGGCATTGGTTACTTCAAGACTCGACGCTGGGCTGAGGCCAAGAAGGCACTGGAAGAGAGCCTGAGGCTGCGTGGAGATTCCCTGGAGTGCACTCAATACCTCGCGGATACGCTTTCAGAGTTGGGCGAGGGACCCGCCGCCGCGGATCTGTTCCAGAAGGCCGTGGCGCTGGACCCGAAGTTCGGTCGCGGCTATGAGCGCCTGGCGGAGCTCAGGATAGCTCTTGGCCAAGACGACCCGGCGGCGAGCGCATTGACCCAGCTCTTGCAGCTCGAGCCCGCCACGGTCAAGCGATGGGCGCTGCTCGGAGGTTGTCGGATGCGCCTTGGGCAGTATCCAGACGCCGTGAAAGCGTTTGAGAGCGCCGTGACACTCCTCGGGGAGCAGCCGACGACCAGCGGCGGGGACGAATCTGGGGCACTCTACGTCTCCCTGGGTGAGGCGCGCTTTGCCGCGGGGCAACAGCAAGATGCGCGCGATGCCTTCGAGGTCGCGGTGAAGCACGCCCCCGACTCGGTGCCCGCGCGCGCCGGGCTAGGTCGCGCTTCGGAGGCGTGTGGACTGCTCGGTGCCGCCATTCAGGCGTATCGGACAGCGGCCGAGCGAGACCCGAGTCTGCTCGAGGCTCAGCTCGCCCTGGGCCGACTGTACGTGGCGACCGAGCAATACGCCGAGGCCGTTCGCGCGCTGGAGGCCGGAGTCAGCGCTCTACCGGAGCGCCCGGATCTCCACGCGAGCCTGGGAAATGTGCTGCTGAACTTGGGGCGCGCCGACGAAGCGCAGCAGAGCTTCAAGCGTGCGCTGCAGTTCGCGCCGGACGACGCAGCAGCGTTCTTCGGCTTGGGTAAAGCTGAAGCCGCGCGGAAATCTTGGGCGGAGGCCCGCCAGGCGCTGCGCCAGTCGGTCCGCATCGCCCCTGACCAGCCGGACGCCCAAGAGTTGCTCGGCGACGTCGAGCGAGAGCTGGGGAACACCGACGACGCCATCGCCGCGTTCAAGAAGTGCGTCGAACTCGATCCGAATCGGGGCTCGGTGCACCTGGGGCTCGGCAAGGTCTTCGTCGATTTGGGGCGCAACGAGGAGGCCGTCGCCTGCTTCGAGCAAGCATCCCGTGTCTCACCGGAAGACCTGAACATCCTGGAGACCTGGGCGGAGCTCCTCCGCAAGTTGGGGCGCGACGAGGAGCTCACCGCCGTCCTGGCGCAGGCTGCAGCACTCAAGCCGAATGACCCCGGTGCGCTAGAGAAGCTGGCGGCGTTGCAGATGGAGCGCGGCGCGTTTGATGAGGCGCGCGGCTCCCTCGAGCAACTGACCAGACTCGCGCCCGACAGCGCGCTTGCGTTCCGCTTGTTGGCGAGCGCGCTCTGGCAGCTCAGGACTGCCGGCGGCGACGATGCGGCGCTGGTCGCAGCGACCGAACGCGCGGTGGAGCTCGACGCGACGCTGAGCGAAGGCTGGGAGCGCCTCGGGGCGATCTACGCGGAGCAGCGAGACGCGAGGAACGTGGTACGGTGCATGCGCCAGCTCACGACGCTGCAGCCCGGCGCCGCGCCCGCTTGGCTGCGCCTTGGGCGCGCGTTGCTCGAGCTCGATCAGCCGGCAGACGCAGCGGCTGCGTTTCAGAGGGCCGCGACTGGCGTTGACGATGCAACTTTCCATGCGGATTGGGGCAGTGCGCTCTTGCTCTCCGGCGACAAGCCTCAAGCGGTTCAGCGCTTCGAGCGTGCTCTGGAGCTCGACCCCGCTCAGGGGCGCGTGGTTCGGCCGCTGGCGTTCTGCTACGTCGAAATGGCTGCCTGGGAGAAAGCCGCGGCGCTCTTGCAGCGGTTGGTCGCTGCCGGCGATGGCGACGTCGATGTCCAGCGCGCCCTCGCTCAGGCTCAGCAGGAGCTCGGTCAAGAGGGCGACGCACTCGCAGCACTCCAGGCGGTCGTTGAGCAGTCTCCTGATGATCTGAAGGCGTTGCTGAGTCTGGCCCAAGTCGCTGAACGTCAGGGACAGCTGGAGCTCGCGGCGAAGAGCTTCTGCGAGCTCTCCGCCAAGCAAGCTTCAGATCTCGATGCGTTGCTTGGGGCCGGACGCTGTCTCTCAGCGCTCGAGCGCTTCGAGCAGGCGCGCCCGTACTTGGATCGCTACGTCGCGCAGAAGCAAGACAACGCCGAAGCCTACAAGCTGCTCGGGGAAGCCTGCGTCAAGTTGAAGGATCCCGATGGCAGTATTGCGGCGTTGAAACAGGCGATCGCGTTGGACCCCACATTCAGCTCCGGGGCATCCGTGCTGGGCAGGCTCTTGGTGCGCCTCGGTAGAGACGACGAGGCGCTACCGTACTTGCGTCAGACCATCGACGCGCGCCCAGATCAGCTCGCGCTGCACGTAACGCTGGCGGGTGCGCTCGAAAGGCTGGGCAAGGACGCTGAAGCGGCGAGCGCGTACGAGCGCGCCGTGGCACTGAGGCCGGACGACGCGAACCTGCTGGCCCCACTGGGCCTCGTGCGGCACCGGCTCGGCGACACGAACGGAGCAGCCGACGCCTTGGAGCGCGCCATTCAGCTTGGCGCCGATGACCCAGACCTGAAGCTGAAGCTGGCTGACGCCCAGTTCGGTTTACAGCGCTGGGACGACGTGAAAGCGACCCTCGGACCCGCCGCGGGCGTCAGCGATGTAGGCGCCGCGCGGCAGCTCGCGCAGGCGCTGGATAACCTCGGGGAAACACGGCCGGCGCTCGAGGCGTACGCGCGCGCCCTGGAGCTGGACACGAACTTCAGTGCGGCTCATCCAGCGATGGCGCGGCTTGCAGTCGCGCTCGGGGAAGACGGCAAAGCGGCGGTCGCCTTCAACAAGGCGCTACGGGAAGCTCCCAGCGACGAACTGCGCCGCGGCTACGCGGACGCCTTGGAGCGCCTTGGACGCCAGTCGGAGCTCGAGCACGTCTTGAGCGAGCTCGTGCAGTCTCACCCGAAGGAGGCTGGACTTTGGCGGCGCCTCGCCGCAGCGCGGAGTGAGCTGAGCCAGGTGGGTCCTGCCGCTCAGGCGTTGAGCCAGCTGGTCAGTCTCGAGCCAGACGACGTTGCCGCTTGGAAACAGTTGGCTGAGCTGCGGGCGTCTGGGGAGCTCTCCGCAGTGACTGGCGACGCGGGCATTCTGGAAGCCAATGCGCAGGTGGTCCGCCTGGAGCCGGGCAATGCAGATGCTCACGCCGTTGTTGGCCGGCTGCGCGCCCGAGCAAGTGAGTGGCAGGCGGCGCGCGCGGCCCTGGACATCGCGGCGCCAGCTCGCGGAGACGACGCGGAGCTCTGGGGTCTCCTGGCAGCCAGCTGCGAGGCACTCGGCGACACGGCAGCAACCGTCGCCGCCTTGGAGAAGCGCGTCGCGCTGCTGGACGCGGACGTGGAGAGCTGGCGCAAGCTCGGGGCTCACTATCGACAGCTCGGGCGCGCCGCAGACGCTGCTCAGGCCATGAGGCGCGTGGACGAACTTGGCGGGAGTTCGCCCCAAGCGGCGCTCGAGCTCGGCGCAGTGTACCAAGAACAGGGCCTAGCCCGGGAGGCCATTCAGGCCTTCATGAAGGCCATGAATGGCGCGCCGGGAGACATGCAGATCCGCTTCCAGGTGGGCCTTCGTCTGCGCGCCCTCGGGGAGCACCGTCAGGCCTATGAAGCTTTCCGTAAGGTAACGATTGTAGATCCGAAGAACGCTGCCGCGTTCTTTGAACTCGGCAACAGCGCTGCTGAGCTTGGTGAGTACCCCGAAGCCATCGAAGCCTACTACGCTGCCACGGAGGTTCAGCCCGACTTCCCGGCTGCTCATCGTGCGATGGGCCTGTGTCGTGCTCGGCTAGGCCATGCCGCCGCAGCGCTCGACGCCCTGGAGACGGCGCTGAAGGCGAATCCTGACGATCCAGAGACGAATCTGCGGCTGGGTGAGTGCCTCGCGGCGGTCGGTCGACATGGCGAAGCGTTGCCGAAGCTCAAGCGCGCCACGGAGCTGTTGCCCGATGAAGCCGACGCGTTCCTCGCCTACGGCTTCGTGCTGATCGCAGTGGGACGCCAAGGCGAAGCGGTGGACGTCTTGCGGCGCGCGACGGAGCTGCGCCCCGAGCACTCGGAGACTTGGGCGCAGCTGGCGACCGCCTACGAACGCATCAGCCCCGACGACGCGATGGCGTGCCTCCAGCGCGCGGCGGAGCTCGACGATCAGAACGCGGAGCTGCAAAAGCGCCTGGGCCTCCTGTGCACCGCGATGGGACGAGCTGATCAAGCGATTGGCGCCCTGGAGCGCGCCGAGCAGCTGTCCGATGACCTCGAGGTGATTCGCTTGCTTGGCATCAGCCTCGCGCGCGCTGGTCGCCACGCGGACGCCGTCTCGCGTTTCGAAAGGCTGGTCGCGGCTCAGCCGAGTGACGCCGCAGCGCTCGTGTTGCTAGCAACTTCGCACAACGAGCAGGAAGCTTACCTCGAAGCCAAAGAGGCGGCAGAGCGCGCGCTGACTGCGGCACCTGACAACGCCGAAGCCCATTTCCAGCTTGGCCGTGCGCTCGAAGGCGAGCGCGATATTCAGGCTGCGGGCGCGGCCTTTGCTCGAGCCACGGCGGCGAATCAACGTCACGCTGCCGCATATTTCCATGTGGCAAAGTGTTGCCTGGCGCTCAAGGACTTCACTGGCGCGGAAACCGCCGGGCGCGCCTTCGTGCAGCTCGAGCCCGAAGACGGCGCCGGCTACTACCAACTCGCGATCGCGGAGTTGGCCCAGGGCAAGAACGACGAGGCCCTCACGAGCTTCGAGCGCTCCGTGAAGCTCGACCCGCAGAACGCCAACGCGCTCATGCGCCTTGGTGCTCTCTACATCAAGCTCAAGCGCTTGGACGATGCCGTGAGCGCGCTCGCGAAGTCGGTGGTGCTGGACCCGACTTCGGAGAAGGGGCTCCAGCTCCTGAGTGATCTATGTCGCCGTACCCAGCGCCTCGATCAGCTGATTGACGCGTTGGAGCGAGCGAAGGCCGCGCACCTCAGCGCGGCCGTGTTGTGTCGGCTGGGGGAGGCGCACAGCGATCGGGGCGAAGCGGGTACTGCGCTCGACCTCTTCCGCCAAGCCGTGAACCTGGAACCAGAGCGAACCGAAGCGCAGCGCTTGTTCGGCTACAGCGCGTCTGCTGCCGAGCAACATGAGCAGGCGGTCGATGCCCTGCAGGTGGTGACTCAGAGCGCCGATGTCAACGCCCACGACTGGTACTGCCTGGCGGTGAGCTTGCGTGCCCTGGGTTATGTGGGCGATGCAAGCACCGCCGCTCAGCACTGTCTGGCGATCGATGCCTCCCGCAGCGACGCGCAGCTACTGCTCGCGGACGCAGCCGCAGAGGCTGGCGATCACGCCACGGCGGCCGAGGCCTATCGCGCGGCGGTTGAAACCGGCCTCGCAGATGCTCGGGTGTATCAGGCCCTGGCGCAGGCGGAGTTCGGAGCTGGCAACGCCGCGGGCGCGGTCGCGGCGCTCAAGGCAGCGCTGGAGCTCGACCCCGACTCTGACGAGCTGATCGATCAGCTCGCTCAGGCGAGCGAGGAAGCCGGTGACCACGAGGGTTCGGTGTTCGCCCTAAGCAAGCTGCTGAAGAAGGAGCCAAACGCGGAGGGCTACCACCGCCTGGGTGTCGCGTATCAGCGCATGGGGCGCCACGACGAGAGCGCCGCTGCGTTCAAGCGTTGTCTCCGTATGGATCCGGATCACGCTCACGCACAGTACGCGCTCGGTGCTGCGCTGATGCACACCGGACGCACCGAGGAGGCGATTGCTGCCTGGGAAAAGTCGACCGAGTTTTCTCCCGATGACGCCTCCCTGTTCGCGGCCCTAGGCTTCGGCTACCTCAAGGTGGGCAGGACGGATGAAGGCGCCGCTGCGTGCCTCAGGGCGGTCGAGCTGGGGCTCGACGACGTGAGCACCTTGCTCCAGCTCGCGCGACTCTTCGAGCGTCTGAAGCGGCTCGATAACGCCGTGGTCGCCTACGAGCGCGTCGTCCAGCTGGACCCCGACCGCGCTGAAGCCCACGTCCAGTTGGCGCTGGCGCTGACCGAGCTAGGTGAGCACCAGCGCGCAGTGGACGCCTATCAGGAGGCGCTGCTGCTGGAGCCCGACAACGCGCGGCTACGCTACGGGCTTGGCGTCGGCTATGCGAACCTCGGGAACAACGCTGCCGCGCGAAAGCAGCACGAGGCTCTCCAAGCGCTCGACGCTGACCTTGCGGAAGAACTCCTGTTCGTGATCGAGAGCTAGTCAGGGAAGGAAAGGGCTGCCGTGAGAGGTCGAACGTTGCGTGGGATCGCTTGGTGTGCGCTGCTGCTGTGCTGCGCCTGCAAGGAAAAACCAGCGCCCGTGACATCTCCGTCCGGTACTTCGGCGCCCACTGGGAGCTTTCAACCGACCCAGGCGCCCGCCAAGCAAACTCCGGCGATTCTGGCCAAGACGGTCCAAGGCCCGTTCAACGAAGGCCTCGCCCTCGAGCTGCGTCCCACGGTGCCGGACGTGACCAGCGATGACCATTTAGACTTCGTCCTACGTATCCGTGCAGAAAAATTGCCGCCGAAAGGCGATCCGGCCTGGCAAGAGACGTTGGATTTCAATGAAGTCCTCAACAGCCTCGAGGTCACCATCGAGGATCCCAAGGGCAAGAAGCAAACGCTGCACGTCGGAGCTGTTGCGACTCCCTGGGTTCAACCGATCCTGTCCACCACGATCTCACTGCAGCTCGACAAGCAGGGGATCCGCTTCGGGAATGCCCTGTCTTCGAAGTGGAAGGAAGCGCCGGAGGACTGGCTCAAGACACCGGGCACCTATCGAGTCAGCGTGCACGCTGACTTCGCCGGGAAGCTGCCCGGGGCCACGGCGGACACGCGCAACGTGAAGCTCTCGGCAGGTCCCCTCGACTACCACGTCGAGGCGCCTTCGCCCCGCTTCAGGTCGCTTGCGGAGCTCACGGGCATCACCACCAAGTGGGTGCAGGACCGCCAGGGTACTCCGAAGGTCAGGCCGGCGGGAGCCGTACTGGAAGACGAAGCCAAGAACCGCTCCTTTCGCTACACGCTCGAGAGTGAGCGTTACGACATCACGGTGGTCGAAGTACTCGTGGATCCGTCGGGAAAAGAGGTCCTGTACGACGTGTTCAGTCACTTCACCTGTGTGGCTGAGGGCACGCCGATAGCCACGCCAAACGGTGACGTCGCGGTGGAGCGTCTGACTCCTGGCACGCTGGTTTCGAGCTTCGACGTGGAGCAGCGAACGCTGACCAGCGCGCGCGTCAACCACGTCGAGGCGCACAACGCCGTAGAGCTGGTGCAGCTGGGCCAGCTCTTGGTGACGGCTCACCATCCGGTCTTCAGCGACGGCCGCTGGGTGGAAGCGGGCAGAGTAGCCGCAGACTCGCAGCTGGTGGGCGTTGCTGGTCAGAGCTTGGAAGTGACTCCCCGCGCCGTGAGGCGCGCGGGCGTCGTCTACGAACTCAGCGTCAGCGAACCGCACACCTATTTCGCGAGTGGCGTGCTGCTACACAACAAGGCGGTCTACGTTCCGATTGGCGGCTCTCAAGACTGGCTTGGCCTGTTCTATCGCCGCGCGGCAAAGACTACCAAGTGATCGCAGCAAACAGCGCCGCAGCCGCGGGCAGGGCTTGGATCACGATGATCGAGCGCTTGGCGCTGTAACCGCCGTATAGGCCTACCGCGATGATGATCGCGAGCACGCTCTTCACCACGCTCGGTTGGTGGGCGAGCTGGCCCCAGATCAGCGCCGCGGCCAGAGCGCCGTTGTACACGCCTTGGTTCGCCGCGAGGATACGCGTGGCCTCCGCCTCTGCTGCGCTGTTGCCGAAGCGCGCCCGAACCTTTGGAGTCGTCCACAGGAACGTCTCCAAGATCATGAACAACACGTGCAGCACCGCGACCAGGTACACCAACCCGCTGACCAACATGGTGGCTATCTTGAACGATCGTTCAAGATAGTCAAGGTGCTCAGTCTGCGAGCCCCGCCGCGCTCAACGCGCGAGTGGCTAGGCCCTTGAGTTTGCTCGGTTTGGCGCCGCTGCGTGCCATCACGTGAATCGCGATCACGCTGGCGGCCAGATCTTCGGCGCGCTCCTTCGCGTCGGCTTCTCCCCCCAGACAGCGGGCAAAGAAGCGCTCCATGCCTTGGATCCGCTCCGAGACCACGCGCTGGCTCTCGGTATCCAAGCCGGGCAACTCTACCGCCGAGTTGACTAGCAGGCAGCCTTTCCCGCGTCGGCTCGAGTGGGTGATCGCGTCGAACCAGGCGCGGATCGCTTGCGGACCTGGCGGCACTGACAGCAGCTGGGTCGCGAGGTAGCGCTCGAGCGCTCGCTGGAAGCAGACTTCCTTGCTCTGAAACGCCGCGTAGAAGCTGCCGGGCTGAATGCTCATCGCATCGCACAGTTGCCGCACGGAGGTGTTGGCGTAGCCCTGGCGCCAGAACAGCTCGACAGCGCGATCAAGCGCTTGTTCCAGATCGAAGTCGCGACTGCGCGCCATGGCAGAGTCATAGCACGCCGTCGCTCCCTCACCCCCAACCCCCATGCGTGGATCTAGTGAGCATCAATCCGGTGCGCGCCATCTTCGGGGTAGGGAAGCGTCGGGGGCCACCCCTTGGCTGGCGTGCCGTCGTGCTGTTCGCGACTGATGATCTTTCCGCCGCGCGAGAGCAAGAACAGCTCAGAGGGTTCCTGCTCGTGGTAGATGCGCATGCCACCGGTCGTCGCAGGGTCGGAGTGGAGCTCCGCCATGCCGGTATCGAAGACCAGATCTCCCGCCGCTGACCAGCCGAGCTGACTCGTTGCGCGATTGAACCCAGTCGACACTCGCCAGCGTTCATCTCCGTGTGGATCTAGAGCTGCGACGCTGCCGTCTCCCGTGACGTATAGCGTGCCGTCGCGGTCCACCCAGGGGCCGCCCAGGCTGTGGTTACCGAACGGCCACTTCTGGTAGCTGAACTCACCATCCGGTTCGAAGTGCAGGAGCGAGTAACCGCAACCGACGCTGATGTGGTGATCGTAGCTGATCGCCGTTGCGTAGACATATCCACAGCGTGGAAATGCTTTGCGCCAGAGCAGCTTGCCCTGTGGCGAGATCAGGCTGATGTGGTCTTTGAGGTCGACGACGACGCACGCGCCATCGGCGCGCAGCGCGAGATCCATCGGTGACGTAACTTCGACGCTGAATGGCTGCGCCGCGCTCCCGGGCGTCGGTGTGAACTCGAGGAAATGCCGCCAACCGTCGCCATCCGCTGGGTCTCGCCGACTCGCCCAGCGCCCGCGTGCATCGCGCACACACGGGGCTTTGACGAAACCACGGTGCCACGGCGGGTATCCGGCGTCCCGTTCTGGCTCTGGACACGTTGGCGGATTTGGGGGTGAGGCGCGCTCGCTGGACTCCGCCGAGCCGCTGACCGGCACGTCTACGTGGGCTGTCGTGGGTGCGTGGGGCGGCGTGTTGCAGGCAACCAAGAGCAGCCCGGTCGCGCCGAGGCACCTTCGCAGCCCGCCATCGCCCATGCGTCCAAGCTTAGACCGTCGCACCGCCATTGGACGTTTCAGAGTGGGGATCGCTCAGTCGGTTCAGCAATCGAGGCAGGCCCACTGTACGACACCACCGTACACGCCAAAGCGGTCCGCGGTGTTGATCTCGAGGTCGATGAGAAAGCCGGTTTCCTCACGGTTTCTGCTGCAACACCCGTCGCAGTCGCTATCCGAGCAGAGGTCGTAGACCGTGACATCGATGCGGCGACCCGCTTCTCGTAGACGCAGCGTCTTGCCGCGCAAGTCGGCGAAGTCGTCCGAGTGAACCGCCGCAATGTTGTGGCTCTCCACCCACTCTGGCGACTGCTGGATCCCGGGAAATGCCGCGAAGTAACCCGCGTAGTCACAGCCGCTGAAGTCGATGCACTCGCTGCTCCCAGGATCGGGATAGGACTCGAAGTTGGTCAAAGTGGCGTCTTGCCACCTCAGCTCCGCCTCACCTTCGAGACTCGGATCTGGAGGCTGAGATGCGGCCGTCGAGGTCTGATGGACGTCGCATCCGGCGAGCAACCACAACGCAAGCAGGCTGAACAGGGCGGCGCGTGGGTGCCCGGCGCGATTCACGCCAAGGCGAGGTCGTTCGGTGTTGCAGGGCGCGCGCATGTCACGAGTCTGCGTCGGTGCAGGCTGACCCCGTGGGCGCTTTTGCTCAAAGCGTAGTCCCCATTACTACATCTCTTGCAAATTCGGTCGGCGCAGCCGCCCCTTCGTAACCGCGCGCGGCTGGCCGTATACTCGCGGAGCATGACCCGGGCCACGCCGCAAGCCGCGCATACGGACAGCTGGTTCCGATTGATAGTCGAGGGAGCACCCACCGCGATGTTGATGGTGGACGCTGCGAGGCGGATCACGCTGGTGAATCACGGGGCCGAGGAGCTGTTCGGCTATCTCCGCGAAGAGCTCTTGGGGAACTCCGTCGAGGTGCTCCTTCCAGAGCGTTTTGCGGCTCAACACCCAGGGCTCGTCGAGGCGTTTCTTGTGGCGCCTCGGTCACGGGCGATGGGCGCCGGGCGAGAGCTATTTGCCCGGCGGAAAGATGGCAGCGAGGTCGCGGTGGAGATCGGCCTCAGTCCGCTGGAAACGCCGGATGGCAAGTTTACCCTCGCGACCATCACCGACATCACTGAGCGTCGGCGCGCTGAGGCCAAGTTCCGCCTAGTCGTGGAGGCCGCACCCAACGCGATGGTGCTGGCGGATGGGGCGGGCCAGATCGCTCTGGTCAACCGCCGTACCGAGGATCTGTTCGGCTACGCTCGGAGCGAGCTGATTGGGCGGCCCCTCGAGGTGCTCGTACCCGTTCGCTATCGGGAGCGACACCCCGGGTTGGTCGCGGAGTTTCTGAAGCAACCTCAAGCGCGCGCCATGGGTGCGGGGCGCGAGCTGTTCGGGCAACGCAAGGACGGCAGCGAGTTCCCCATAGAGATCGGCCTGAACCCCTTCGAGTCCGAAGAGGGGACGTTTACTCTCGCAGCGATCATTGATATTACCGCAAGGAAAAAGGCGGACGACGACTTGAGGCGCAGCAACGCCGAGCTCGAGCAGTTTGCCTATGTTGCGTCGCACGATCTCCAGGAACCCCTGCGCATGGTGGCGACGTATACTGAGCTGCTCGCCAAGCGCTACTCAGGCCAGCTCGATGACAAGGCGGATCGGTATATCCACTACGCGGTCGATGGCGCGCACCGCATGCAGCAGCTCGTGTCTGACGTGTTGGCTTACTCGCGTGTTGGCTCGCAAGGTCAGCCCCTCGCCAAGGTCGACTCAGCGAAGGTCTGCCAGCGGGTGCTGGCGATGCTGAGCGCGGCGATCGCTGAAGCAAAGGCTGAGGTGATCGTGGGTGAGCTGCCGGTTGTGTGGGCGGACGAAGGTCAGCTAGGGCAGCTCTTGCAAAACTTGATTGGCAACGCGCTCAAGTTTCGCAGCGAGCAGCCGCGGGTCGAGATCGGCGCGCAGAGCTTGGGTGGAGTGTGGCAGTTCAAGGTCTCCGACAATGGGATCGGGATCGACCCGCAGTTCGCTTCCCGCGTGTTCCAGATGTTCCAGCGCCTGCATGGTCGCGAGCGCTACTCCGGAAGCGGCATTGGGCTCTCCATCGCGAAGCGCATCGTGGAGCGCCACGGTGGCGACATCTGGCTCGACACCTCGGTCACCCAGGGCACGACCTTTTGCTTCACCCTCCAGGCAGCGGACACCGGAGAGGGGCCGCCGCGTGAGTAAGCGCAAGCTCTTGATCGTTGAAGACAATCCCGGTGATGTGGACTTGGTCTTGGATAGCCTGACCGACGGCGCCTACGACATCACCGTGCTCAATGATGGCCACTCAGCGATTCGCTACCTGCGGCGGGAGTCGGAGTACGCCGCGGTGGAGCATCCGGACTTGATCCTGCTCGATCTGAACCTGCCCAAGATGGGGGGAGTCGACGTGCTCGCCGCGATGGCTCAGGACGAAGCCTTGAAGGTGATTCCCACGGTCGTGCTCACGTCCTCCGATGCCGAGCGGGACGTCTCCGAAAGTTACCGGCTCGGTGCCAACTGCTACGTGCGCAAGCCGGGGGACCTGCGCAGCTACCAGGCGGCGGTTCAGGTGATTGAAGAGTTCTGGTTCTCCGCGGTGTGCCTGCCCTGAGACAACTCGGTCGATAGGAGAATCTGCCTAGATTTGCGGGAGAATGCGATCCGCTCGGTTTTCTGCGTGCCGTGGCGTCGATTTGAAATCCAAACCAGCGCCCACCGCGAAACCAGAGATGTGCGCACGGCTTTCCTCACCCCCAAATCCGAAGCACCTACCTCTGCCTGGCGGATCAGCGGCGAATCGCGCTGGGTTCGCCGACCCGATCAGTCCTTGGCTGCTCTGATTCGAGGTGATCGTCGACTCTCCCGCTTCGGGCGCTGCCTGCTCGCGACGGGCTTGCTCGATGATTTGGACGAAGCAGGCGTCTACACCGTCTTCGCTCCCCGCGACGGCAGCTTTGACCTGACCCTCGAGGCTTTTGAAGCCTGGTTCGCGCCAGAGGCGACCAACTTGTTGTTTGACGTGGCGGAGTACCACGTCGCCCGGGGCGAATACATCGAACCAGCGCTTCCGGCGTCGATCCCGACCCTGGAAGGGCGTTCTGTGGAGCTCACCTTGTCACGGGGCGGCCTGACCGTGAACCAGCGGGCGCTGGTGCACGAGACCTGGCTGACCAAGAACGGCGTCTTGCACTTGACCGACCACTTGCTTGTTCCCTCGGGGATCCAGCTTGGACCGGACGGAAGGCTCGCGCTCGAGTCTGCCGACCGCCCGAGCGGTGTGCACTTGGTGCAGCCCGAGCTGCGTTCGATCGCCGAGAACTTGGGTGACGTGCCTCAGTTTGAGTAGGGCAGCACATCGTGGGTACGCTGCTAGAACGTGTGGCGTTGGGGGATCGAGACGCGATCTCCCAATGTGTTCGTGAGTTCGGCCCACTCATCTGGGCGCTCGTCGCGCGACGCCTGGGTCGAGGCGCCGACGCCGAGGACTTGGTTCAAGAGATCTTGCTCGAGGTCTGGCGAAACGCCTCTCGCTACGAGCCTGCCCGTTCTAGCGAGGCGACCTTCGTCGCGGTCATCGCGCGGCGACGCGTGGTCGATCGCATGCGGCGGCGTGCTGCGCGGCCAGAAGGCGCTGCGCCGGATCTGGAGCTACCGAGCGAGCAGCAACGTCAGATGGAGGCCAGCGTCGATGCCCGGCGCGTACTGGAGGAACTGGATAGTTTCCCTGAGGATCAGAAGAAAGTGCTGATGTTGGCGGTGGTGAATGGACTCAGTCACGGCGAAATCGCCGAGCAAACTGCGTTGCCGCTGGGGACGGTGAAGACCCACGTGCGACGCGGACTGAACCGTATTCGAGAGCGGCTCAGATCCCGGAGCTCGGAGCCGCGTCAACGAACCGTGGAGGAGGAGCAGTGACCGACATGACACCGCAAGCTGAACGCGCGTGTGATCATGCGCTGGGGTTCCTCGATGAAGCTGAGGAGCGCGCCTTCCTCGCGACCCTCGAAGACCCACAACTTCCAACGGAGTTCGAGCTCGCTGCGGCGGAGCTCGAGCTCGGCGTGCTGGGTTTGGGGGGAGGGAACGAAGAGCGTCTCCCGGAGGAACTGGAGAAGCGCCTCGAAGCTGCGGCGACGGCTTACGGCTGGGCGCTCAACGCTCTGCCGGCGAATGTGACTCAGCGCGGGAACACACCGGCGCCAGCTCAATCGACTGAAGTGCGCCCACTCGACTGGGGGCGCTACCTGGGTTGGGTCGCTGCGGCGGTTGCACTGGTCGTGGCCTGGAGCGCGTTCCGCAGCAAGCCGGAAGGCCCAGTCACCGCGTTGCCACCGCAAGTCCCGAGTGTGGTGGAACCTGTCGCTGACGCCGCGCCTCCGAGTGTCGCGGAGCAGCGCCAAGCTCTGCTTGATGCGGGCAAGTCGCTGAAGCTCAGCTGGAGCGCTACCAAGGACGAGGCGGCTACGGGCGCTTCAGGCGACGTCGTGTGGAACGGCGCGAAGCAAGTCGGCTACATGCGCTTCAAAGGTTTGAAGCCCAATGATCCGAAGCAGAACCAGTACCAGCTCTGGATCTTCGCCAAGGGACAAGATGAACGCTACCCCGTGGATGGTGGCGTCTTCGATGTCGACTCGACGGGTGAGGTCGTCGTGGCGATCGATCCGAAGATCCATGTGGATGATCCGACGCTGTTTGCGATTACCGTAGAGAAACCAGGCGGCGTCGTGGTCTCCAAGCGCGAGCGAATCGTCCTCACAGCGGCCGCTGGAGGCTGAACGAGTTGCAAATCGGCGCTCGTCGCCGTTAGAGTGAAGGCAATGAGCAGTGCTCTCAGGCGAAACACGCTGCTTGGCGGCGCGCTGATGCTGATCGCGCTCCTCGCGTGCCAGGCGAACAAGAAGCAGTGCGTGGCGGCGGTCCAGGTTGGGAGCCATCGCTATTCGTCGCTCGGCACAGGAACGAGCCTCGCAGAGGCAGAGAAGAGCGCCCGAAGCGGCAGCTGCCTCGCGTACTGCGACTTCGGCGATCCGACGCTTGATGCCGCGTGGAAACGCTACAAGGAGACGCCCAAGGGCAAGGCTGCGAAGACCACCAAGAGCTTCGACATCTTCCTGAACCTCAAGGCAGAGAAGGCCGCGTGCGTCTCGCGCTGCAACGCAGACATGGCGTCAGGCGCGGCGCCAAGCAAGGTGGAGTGTCTGTGAGGCGCGCTCAGCTCGGCGCCGCGGGGCTACTCGTGTCCCTCACCTGGGCGCTCCTGGCCTGCGGCGGGGCGGACTCTGATGCGTGTCCGCCACGCTCAGCTATGAGGGCAAGCCCGCGCAGGGCAAAGGCAAGGACCGCTTGGCTGCGCGTCACGCGGCGTGCAGGGACTGGTGCCAGCGGGCGAACCCAGGCGCCAAGAACGACTCCGACGAGGTCAACGGCTGTGCCAGCGCGTGTGGGGCGAACCTGCTGTTTGGCAAGGGCACCGCGACGGTCAGCTGCAAATAGCGCGGGCGGCAATCTGGTGAAACTCCAGGGGTTGGGCGCGCGTAGGCTCTAACGCGCCGCACCCTTCGGAGCACCTCAGCCAGCACGTTGGGGTTGCTACCGCGGCCCGCAGCACTAGGACAAACCACGTGAATCTCTGGACTGCCATGGGGAAACGGCCGAGCGGCGAGCGCCTGGAGCGGATGCAGCGCTCGGCGACGTTTCGCGATGGGCGCTTCCGCAACGCGCTGCCGATGCGCGACGACATGTGGCTCGCCACGAAGAAGTGGCTTGCAGGCGCGCAGAACCGCGAGCCCACCGTCGAGCTGCCCCTGGAGCGGCGCACGCGCGCCGACTACGCGTCTGAGCCCGGCAGCGGCCTTCGCGTGTCGTGGTTCGGCCACTCGTCGATGCTGATTGAAATCGACGGCAAGCGCGTGCTGACCGATCCGGTCTGGGGGAGCGCCTCACCCTCGAACTTCTTCGGTCCAAGGCGCTTCTTCGCGCCGCCGATCGCGCTCGAGGAGCTGCCAGAGCTCGACGCCATCGTGCTGAGTCATGATCACTACGATCACTTGCACACGGAGAGCGTCATCGCGCTCGCGCGCTCCAGCAACGCGCCGTTCATCACACCTCTCGGTGTGGGCGCGCACCTGGAGTACTGGGGAGTTGAGCCAGAGCGCATTCGTGAGCTCGACTGGTGGGAAGAGACGCGCGTCGGTGATCTGCGGCTGGTGTGCACTCCAGCGCGCCACTTCTCGGGGCGCGGTTTCTTGGATCGCAACACCACCTTGTGGGGCAGCTTCTCGTTGATCGGTCCCGAGCACCGTGTGTTCTTCAGTGGCGACACCGGGATGTTCCCTGGCTTCGCAGAAATCGGTGAGCGCCTCGGTCCCTTCGACGTGACCCTGATCGAGTCTGGGGCCTACGATGCCGCCTGGGCCGATGTGCACATCGGGCCGGAGCAAGCGGTGCTGGCGCACCAGCTGTTGCGAGGCAAGGTGCTGATGCCGGTGCACTGGGGCACCTTCAACCTGGCGTTGCACCCCTGGACGGAGCCGGCGGAGCGCATCATCGCCGCCAGTCGTTCCGCAGGGATCCAAGCCGTCGTCCCGCGCCCTGGCGGACGCTTCGAACCTGCTTCGCTACCGCGCTTCGAGCGCTGGTGGCCGGAGCTGCCGTGGCGGAGCGCGGAGGAAGCGCCAGTGCGTTCCTCCGGGATCGATCAGTGGCTCGCCGAGCTCGGAGTGGAGACGCTTTCCAGCTTCCCATCAGCAACTCCTCCCGAGCTGGGCGTCGACGTCGCGAGCTGACGCTCAGAACAGGGGCTGGCGCGCGATCTGTCTAGGTGCGTCGGGGTCATCCACACTCACACTGGTGACGTAGCCGTCGCTGACGAGCAGCACGGTATTTGCGTGCTGAAACATGGCTGCCGTCGACTGCGTGAGGGGCAGCTCACCGCGCGCCGTGAGCGTGCCGCTGGTCGTGTCGTAGACCCGAAGCCCTGCCGAAGGATCGTTGGTGCTATAGCTGCCCCAAGGGACCAACACCAGGCCCGACTCGAGAACCACCGCACCTGCTTCCCTGCGGCTTGGTACTGGGGGCACCCAGACGCTTTGAGTCGCGGTTAGCGCATTCCCGGATGCCGCTACCTGCGTGAGCGAGATTTGGTTCGGGACGTTGCTCTGCCCGGCAACCAACCAGTCGCTCCCCAGCGGCTCAATTTGTTCCGACGGCGCCTGCATCGCCAGACTGAGCCACGAGCCCCCATCCATCGTCGCGAAGAGCGTCGTTTGACCGCCGATGAACGCTTCGGTGTCAGTTACCCGCGCCCCCGCAACGGGGCCGGAGGGTTCGCCGGGTGTAGTGATCTCGTTCAGACGCTCCGGACCAGAGTCGGTCAGGTTGAAGACTTCGAGCGCCGCCCCTCCAGACTTTGGGAGGCTGACTGCGGTGAGCTGATCGTCGACCACGCGCACCTGGGACGCGACCTCCCAATCTCCGCGGAAACGCCTTACCCCTCCGCTCACAATCGAGCCGTCGGGTAGCAGATTGAGCTGACGAAAGCCGTCGAAACGCTCGTCGCTCCAGTCCGTGATGACGAGGTGTCGGTCGTCGAACGCTATCCGCGGTAGCAGCCAGTGGCCAGTGGGGTCACTCGTGTCGAACCAGCCCCGAAGCTCCAGTTGGGAGCCTGTGATGGCGAAGCTGGTGACGGTGGTCGTGGCAGGCGTGGTGTCGCGCACGGCGCGGGTGACTACGTAGTACCCAGCGTTTGCTGCGAACGACCCGGCGTAGAGGCCGTTCACGAGCAACTCCGCGAGCCACTTCGGGGACGCGGGATCCCTCACGTCTACCATCCAGATTTCGGTCTCCTTGCGGAAGTCCGACCGCGGGATGCCTTCCCAGAGCGGCTGGTCCGCGTCGAAGAACAAAATGACTTTATCTCCTTGCGGAATGACTGCGACAGGGTTCCGCGGCGTAGGTAGCGTCCCATTGAGGTCGAGTCCACCCACGTCATCCACGGTCAGGACGCTCAGGAAGCTGTCCTCGCCGCCCACGCTCGTTAGGGTGTAGAGCCGGGAGCCAGCGAGAGCGGACGCTTCGGTCCGCTTGGTGCCATCGAATGGCGACTTCGCACCGCTGCCTCCCGTACCCGCCGCGCCAGCTGCACTTCCCGCGCCTCCAGCGCCACCAGAGAGGCCGCTCCCGTCGCTCCCAGCAGTCCCAGACCGAGCGGCGTCAGGTGCCGCGTCAGAGCACGCCAGGGTGAGTGACCAAAGGCTGAAACAGGCAAGCGTTCGGAGGTCCAGGTGAGCCAGCGCCATAGGAACGCCACCAGCAAGAGCCAGGCCAACTCCGGGACGCTGACGATTCCCTTCAAAAGCAGCCGCCCACGGGTGTTCCGCGCGGTCTTGAGCGGCGAGGCGCAGCCTGGCACACGCCCCCTCTCTGGCTCGGCCTCCAGTTTCGGCTCAGAGAGCGCAAAACAAAGTCGAGAGTCCGTGTCACGCTGGAGGTCGAACGCCGATAGACCTGCCAATGACCGCGATCGCCGCAGAAGCAGCCCTGCACCAGCTCGTCAGGAACCCCGAGACGCGCGTGGCTCTGCGCGCCTATGCACGGCGCCGTGGATTGCGCGACGACGCGGAGGACGTGGTTCAGGCGGTGCTGTGTGCCGCGGTCGCGGCGCCCAACGTTCCAAGTGAACCCGAAGCGCTGTCGCGCTGGATCCATGGGATCTTGCGCCGCAAGGTCGCAGACGTCTTCCGTCAGCGTCGGCGCGCCCCAGCTAGCGAACTCAGCGGGGTCGAGTCAGCGACGGAGCAGGCGCCCGCGTTCGAGGCGCGTGACTTCCTGCGTCGCATCGACAGCGAGCTGAAGGAGCCGCGCCAGCGACACGCATTGGGTTGGATGCTGCGTGAGCATGCGGGCGAGAGCCTGCTCGAGATAGCCCGCCAGGAGGCGGTCTCCCCGGAGAACTTGCGGCAGCGCATCTGTCGTCTACGCCGACACTTGCGCGCGCAATATGTCGTTCCACTCGTAGTGCTGTTCGCCTTCGGTGCGACCAGCTGGAATGAGCTGGCGCCCCAGGTGGCGGAGCCCCAGCTGGTCGCCCCCGCGGCGCGACCGTTCGTGGGGCGGTGGCGCGTCGAGCAGATCCGTGGTGGAGACGCCGCGTTGGTCGGCGTCGTCGTTCAGCTCGAGCCAGCTGGTGTTTCGCTGCGGACACCCCAAGGCGTCGAGTTCAAGCACTTGGAGTTGGTGCAACGGGGCGACGAACTGTCGCTCGTTTCAGGGGAAAAGCGCTGGCGGGTGCGGCTCACGGAGCTCGGCGGCGGCCGAGTGAGCATCGAGGGCGACCAGGGGTACGTCGAGCTGCGGCGGTTGCCGTGAGGAAAGCCGCTGGTGGTCGAAGGACTGCGTGGTAACCTGCGCCTGCCGTCTTGCGCTCACTCACTCTACTCGTTCCCGTGCTTTGCCTTTGGTCCAGCGTCGCGCGCGCGGATAGCAAGCCGGAAGCGCTGCGCGTCGTGAGCTGGAATGTGTGGGGAGTGCCATTCGTGTCGGACTCGCGGGAGGCGCGCATGCGCCGTATCGGCCCTGCGATCGCGAACTTGCGACCGAACGTCGTGTTGCTCCAGGAGCTGTGGGATGAGGCGGACGCTCGGCTCGTCGTCTCCGACCTGGCGGCTGCTGGCCTACGCTATCAAGTCCATGACGCTTCCGTGCGGTTCGCGGCCTTCGGATGCAGTGGCCTGCTGATCGCGGCAGACCGTCCGCTCCACGACGTGGCGCGCCTCGACTATGAGCTCGGGCGCTGGCCCCACACCCCGTACCACCTCGACTGGCTCAGTCGGAAGGCGGCTTTGGCCGCGACCATTGATACGCCGTCGGGAAAGCTCTTGTTGGTCAACACCCACTGGCAAGCCGCGTATCGAACCGGGAACTACGCGCCGGTGCGAGTCGCGCAGTCCCTGGAGCTCGCGGACTGGCTCTCCACGCGGCCGGCGCCGCACCTCTTGCTCGCCGGTGACTTCAACGTCGAGCCGGGCGAGCGCGCAACGGACTGGCTCAGCGAGCGGCTTCGCCTGCGTGAAGTTGTCGGGGGTGACGGCCTCGACCGCATCTTCACCTCCGGGGTGCACTTGGGAGCAGCTCGTCAGGAGCTTACCGAGGTTCTGACCCTCGACGACGGCGAGCGCATATCCCTCTCGGATCACCCGGCTTGGGTCGCTGAGCTAAGCCTACAGGGTAACCGTGAGGAAACGCGGGTGGCCAGCGTTGAACCTGCGCTAGTCGGCGAACTCGCGGCGGAAGCGCGAACCCTGAAACGCCAAGTCTGGGTCGCGCGCGTGTTCGCGCTGCTCGGTGCGCTTCTGCTCCTGCGAGTTAGCTTTTCCGGATGGATTCGGGGGGGAGGGTTCGGCTGGTTCGCGCGCCGCCGTCGTGCCGTGCGTCGCGCCCTGGCCCTCGCGACCGCGCTGGGCACGGCATACGCCGCGTACTTCGCTCTTGGTTACGGCCCCGCGCAGGCTCGAGGTTTGGAGCACGCCCTGGAGCGGCTGCGCGGTTCGTGACTAGGCGATCCCAGGGACGGGAACTCAGTGCCCCCCTCCGGTCTCCTTGTCGGAGTTCACGATCTGATCGAACGTCGCCTGCTCGAGGTGAACTGGGGTGTAGTCCCCACCGTTCGACGTGAGATTGCCGTAGAAGGCGCGCAGGTGATTGCGGGAGCCGCGTTGAAGGTTTTCGTAGACGCCTTGGATATCGGAGTGCGTCGTGCTCGAGAGCGCTTGATCGAGGTCTCGGATGTCGAGTTCCTCGATCAAGCAGCCGACTTCGAGAGCGGCGTCGGAGCTTGCGCTGCCTTGGGCGACCAGGTCGTTGTAGAGCTTCTGCAGGTCGGGGTTCGAGAACTCACCGGGTGCGAGCCCGCTCGTGGGATCCTCGAGACCGTACGTGTCGAGTAGGTTCCCGATCGCGTCGAAGTGCCTCTGCTCGCTGGCGCTGATGTTGTCGAAGATGGGGCGACCGTCCGCGAGTGCGTCGTAGACGTCACGAGCGAGCTTCTCTTCTTCGCGGGTAAACAACAGCGCCTGTTGCTCAGTCGCGGATAGCCTACTCGGGCCTTGGCTCTGGTTACCGTCGGGAGTCTGGGTGTCTGACTGGCCTTGAGTGCACGCCGCGCTCGTAAGCGCCAGACCAACCGCCAGCAGAACGGGCACGAAGCGGGATTTACGCATTGGGTACCTCCTAACTTGGTGGGAGCGTGCTCAGGGCCGAAGGATTCGGGTTTTCTCGAGCGCGCAGGGAGTGCGCTCGTCTGTCCTGCCATTGCGCACTGGCTGCGCTCGGGCTGCCTTCGCCCCCACGGTTTCGCGCCTCCGGAGCTGGTACGCGCCTTGAAAGCAAGCGGGTATGCTCGCTTCGTTCACGGATCCAGCGCCGGTTGCCGCGTCAGTGCGTTCCCAGGAGCTCGCGGCTCACGCGATCCTGTTGGGCGAGCGCATCGACGTCCAGGGACTTGTCGGTGACCGGCTGGCGCCAGGCGCTGTGTTGCTAAGGGCTGAATCAGGGGCCCACGCCATCGCGTTTCGCCACGGAACACTCGTGTGCTTCGACATGTCTGCTACTGAAGAGAGCGCCCTGCTGGAGCGTATGACGCCTCAGGTGAAGGACCCATTCCCCGAGCAAGAGCGAGAGCGGGTGACCTTGAAAATCTGCGAGGAAAATCAGAAGAGCAGCGACGCCCTCAGTCTGCCGAGCACCAGCCCAGAGGTGCTCTTGATTGTCGCGGACGTCCTCGCGAAGAGCGTGAGCTTGGCGCGATCCGAAGCAAGAATCGGCGTGACCTTCGAGCGCATCGAGCCGCTGGCGGTGCACTTGCAGCGCACGGGGAAGGTTGACCGCAGGTCTTCCGAGCTGGTGCGTCAGGTCGCGGCCATGTTGCTGATCGAGCATCGCATGGTTGGGCGCCTCGAGATCGCCGACAAGCCGGACTTGCTCTGGGAGCGCCCTGACCTCGAGCGGGTGTACCTCGCGCTCAGCGATGAGTTCGAGCTGAGTGAGAGAGACACCGTTCTCAAGCGCAAGTTGACGCTGCTGAATCGCAGCGCGGAGCTATTCCTGAACCTACTCAACGAGAAGCGCTCCCTGCGCGTCGAGTGGTACATCGTGGCGCTGATCGTCGTGGAGATCGGACTCAGCGTTTACGAGCTGTTTTCCCGTTGAGGCGCGAGACCGGTAGCGAGCCAGAAGATGAGCACGGCGACCCCGAGCATCGTTGGCTGCAGCCAGGACACGTAACCAATCCACGCGACTTGAGCCAGGATCCAGCCTGCCAAGATCGCCGCCGCGAGCCTACTCAGTGCACGGGTATGCATGGCCTTCCGCCAGCCCGCGCCAGCCGCTAGGAGCGCGCTACCGCCGACAACGAGCAAGAGCACGAGACTTGGCACGAAGTAGGATTCGAATGGCGTGTGCGCCAGGAGCTCCTTTGACAACCCGGGCGCTCCTATCAGGCCATAGATGCCGCCGCCGATCGCGTTGAAGGCGAGAAAGCACAGCACAGAGATCAGCGCGCGGCGTCGCCAGGTCCTTGGTCGATCGCGGTTCAGCTCCAAACGCTGCCTGCCTCGAAGGGTGCTTGACGGTCGTATTCGAGCGCCGTTATTTCCCACCGGTAATAATCGAAGCTCCCCGCCGGCGGGTCCCACCCGACACTTCCGGTCGTCGGCACCTCGACTGCATCGAGGCGTTGCCAGCTGGTGCATTCGACGCGCCAGGGCTGCAACGTGGCTTCCTCACCCCCACCGAGGAAGCGTTTGGCGGAGATCCCAACGACGCGGCCAAGGGGATCGAAGCTGAAGTCCGCCGTGACGCTGAGCCCAGCGTGGTTGAGGAATGCACGGGCCTGGGTCTCACCGAGGGCTTCCCAGCTGATGTAGGGTTCGAGCGCGGCGCTTGGATACCAGACTATCTCCGCTAGGAAACGCAAGAGGGCCCCCTGGGCGATCTTGTCATCGGCGGCATCGACCACGTTGACGCGCGAAGCAAACGCGATGCGCATGTTGCCTCGACCATCGCTATAGCGATCGCGGCCCGTAAACGCCAAGACCTTGAAGAGCTTGGCTTCTACGCGCCAAATGAACGCGGGATCAGCGATGCGCACGTACTGGTCGGCGCGTGCCGCCATGAACGGACCTTTCGGGCTTGCACGGAGCTGCCCGCGTTGCAGTAGCCGCGCGCTGGCAGCGCGCGAGCGCCCCGCCACGCCGGTGCGGGTGAGCCATCGGGCCACCGCCGGGGGGAGGCGACTTATCTCATCCTCTGTCACTTGGCTGTCCCGAGGCGTCGTGTTGGCAAACAGCTCGCGGACTTCCGCGTCGGTTGCCGCGATGAAACCCGCCCGGCCGCTCACACGCTGGAACGCACTCAACAACATTGCTTCAGCCTCCCACGCAACCCATGCGCGAACTTCGGACGCTTTCCCTTGCGAAGCAAGGAGCTGCAAGCCTCGCACCAAGTCGAAGGCAGCGAGGCAGCAGACCCCTTCGACAGCTCGACGCAGGGTCGGTATACAACGCCTATGAGTGACGAGCAGTTCGAGCAAATGGCGCGACGGATTGTGTGGCTGACGCTAGCTACGGTGGGGGTGAGTGCGTGCGGAGGCGGTGAGCCGCCCAAGTCGAGTGCTGTTCCTCCGCCGCCCACCACGACCGTTCCCGTCGCCGAACCGCCCGCTGCGGAGCCAACCGCTTCCGCGGAGCCCCCCGAGCCGCCCGCTCCCAGCAAACCCGAGGTGCTCCCGCAGGCCACGCCCCAGGGCGAGCGTTGCCGTGAGGATGGCGGGGTCAATCTCCTCGCGGGTTTGAATCCGGAAAAACCGGTGGACTACGTCGGGATCTTCCAGTCCTTCGGGAAGGACGCCAAGGCGAACGAAGGTGAACACGTGGGAGCCCGCTGCGCTGGCGCCAGCGACGAGCGGGCGTGCAACGACGCGTTGCAGGCCTTGAAGCCCGAACACGGCTTTCATGTTGGATGTCGACCCGGGTACTGCGCGCACGGAGTGGCGTATACGCGCGGAAATGAAGTGGGGATCGCGGACCAGCCGAACACCCTCAAGGAATTCCTCGGCCCCGTCGACACCGAGGGTGAGGCCGTCTTGATGGCCTGGGCAGAAGGCTACAATCCAGGCACCTGTGATGAACTGAAGAAGAGCGTCAAGAAGACCAAGGATGGCTTCGAGCTCGTCGTCGAGAAGATGACCAAGGACTGCCCGATCGAGATCAGCGAGTTCAAGCTCAAGGTCACGACGACGGGTGAGGTCAAAGAACTTAGCAAGAAGGTCAAGAGCAAGAACGGCGCGTGCGTTGGGCGTCAGAGCGCCGGTGTAGCCCTGGGGTCGGTCGCGGCCGACGATTGTCGCGGACGCTACTTCGCCGAGTGCGCCGATTTGGAGCGGGCCGCGGTGTTCGCGTTTGCGCGCATGGCGAGCGAGCTCGAGGCGCTGGGCGCGCCGGATGAGCTAGTGAAAGATGCAAGGCGCTCGCTGCGCGAGGAAGAGCGCCATGTAGCGGTGATGGACGTCTTGGCCGAGCGTTTTCGTGGGGAACCGGCTGGCGTCTCGACGCCCGAAACCGAACCGCGTGGGGCTTTCGAGGTCGCGCTCGAGAACGCCGTCGAGGGCTGCGTGCGGGAAGCGTACGGAGCGCTGGTTGGCTTGTGGCAAGCGGAGCATGCCGCGGAGCCTGAAGTGCGCGCGGCCCTGCGTGATGTAGCCGAGGAGGAGCTGCGTCACGCAGCGTTGTCGTGGCGCGTAGCGGCCTGGCTCGAGCCGCGGCTCAGTGATTCGGAGCGGGAGCGCATCGCTCTTGCGCGTGGTCAGGCGTTCGCCGAGCTCACTCAAGAGTGCGCCGTCGAACCCGCTGCGCAGCTCGTGCGAGACGCCGGGCTACCGACCGCCCGTCAGGCGCTGGCGCTGGTTCGGCACTTGGGCAGCGAGGCGGGACTGGCTTAGCACGACCCGCGTTCGCTTGTACCACCCAATTTGAGATTCCAGGGCTAGAGCAGGGGTTCGCACACCGTCTGAATGATGGTGTCCCGGCCCCCAGCGTGATCGGGCCAACCTTCAGCGTCGATGAACACACTGACACACTCCGGTGGCGCAAGCGGCGCGAGATAGAAGCCCTTCACGCGAGGACACAGCGCTGCAGCCGCTTCTTCTGCCGTGGGGAAGGGACCGGCGTGGATCGTGTACTCCCAGGGCGTATCCGACAGCCCGCCGCAAGCAAGTGTGTTCAGCGTCGGGGTTGGGGTGAGGCTGCTCTGTAGTCGCACAGCCCAGTAGCCCTCTTGTGCGCCGAAGTTCGTGACGTTGAGCAACACGTAGCCATCGCCCCCACCGGAGCCTCCGCTCCCGCTACTCCCCGCGGAACCGCCCGCGCCGCCAGTGCCCGCGCCGCCACTGCCACCGCTGCCTGCGTCTCGTGGGGTGATGAAGATTTCCGGATTGCTTGCGTCCGCGTCGAATGTGGTGCCAAGCGGTGAGAAGAAGTCTCCCGTCAGGAGCGCATCCACGAGCGCGTCTCCGAATACGTCGAGGTGGCTCGACGTGCTCTGGCCGTCCCAGCCGATGGTCTCGACGTGCGTCGCGTCGGGGATCACGATGGTTGCTGTCTGGGGGGTCTCCCCACCTTCCTGGCGACCAACCGTGTCGAGCACCAGTTCGGTTGCGGCCCCCAGGTCGTCGTCCTGGGCGCTCCCCAAGAGTACCCGCGCGTCGTCCAAGCTCAGATCGCCCACATCCGTCACGCTCAGTGTCTCACCAGATTGCGTGATCGTGGTCACGTTGACGTGTTCGTTGAGGAGATCGAGGGGCTGCCATTCCGTCACGGTCACGGCGAGATCGACGACGGCTGCGCCGACTTCCGACATGCCAGCGCCCTGGAGTGCTTCGCCCATACCTTGACCACCTGCAGCCGTTGCAAGCGTGTCCGCCGTCATTTTCACACCGGCCTCTCCCAGCTCGACGGCGGCTTCTGCAGTTGCGCGGCGCCGCGCGTCCACTTCGGTGAAGTCGGGCGCCTCCAAGGAGTCCAGCTGATCTTCGATGCGACCTCGGGCGACGTTGCGCTGACCATCCGACAGCGCGTTGAATGCCTCGAGAGCCTGCTGGTTCGTCGCGGCTGGATCCAGGCCGAGCTCGTCGTTGATCACCGCGAGCTCCTGAGGTGTCGCGTTCTCGATCTGAGCTCGCGTAGCGTTGGCACGAGTATCCATGGCGTTGCCCAGGGAGCGCAGGAATCCGTAGCCGGCGTAGACCAGGCCCGCGACGAAGATGGCTTCCAGGACGACAGGTTGCCGCTGGACGCCGATCCCCGCGGATTGACTGCCCTGGCTCTGGCTCATCCCCGCCATGCCGAACACGGGTTCGTAGGCGAGCACCAAATCGTGCGCCGCCACGAGCTGCTGCTGCGCACTGACCCAGCAGTCATCGAGCGCGGTGTCGAACGCGTCGAGTCCCGCCTCGGAAGCAGGCTGAGTCGTGAGACTGATGGTGAAGCCGTCGCTCGCCGCGTCGATCGCTGCGAGCCAGCTCACCTGGACTTGACGAGTCGCCCCCAGATAGCCCGATTGTCTGGAATCCAGCGTATCTGCAGCACCACCTCCTTGTCCTGTGATGCTACCGCCTGCACCAGAGGTTCCCCCCGAGCCTCCGCTCGCTGCCGTGCCTCCGCTGCCTCCAGCGGCCTCTTCGCTGCCGTCGGAAGATTTGATCACGCAGCCGCTGCCCAGCGCCACGCAAACCAGCCAAATAAGCCGTCGATCCATGGTTTCCTCCGCACCCAACTCCCGCACTGTTCGCGCGCCGCGTCTGCCTCCAGCGCGCTCACACCTTACGTGTCGCGCGTCGAGATTGCCCCAGCAAAGTATCCGCGCGGCTTCGAACGAGCACAAGTGCTTAGGGGGCGCCGTGCTGCATTCGGTCGATGGGAACGCACAGAGACATTCGCGCACCGTGTCCAAAACGGCTATTGCTGTCTAGCTCCAGCGTCGCGCCCAACACGCGAGCGCGCTCGCGCATGCTCTCGAGGCCCAAGCCAGATTCGAATTCCTTATGGAAACCAGAGCCGTCGTCGTCGACTCGCAGCGCTAGCATCTTGCCATCGCCCGCTGCGAGCTCACGCAGGCTCAGTGAAATCTGCTTGGCGCTCGCGTGTTTGACGGCATTGGAGAGTGCTTCCTGGGCGATGCGGTAGATGTGGAGCTCGGACTCGGGGGGGAGGGCCGCCGTCAACTCCCCGAGATCCAACAGGATGTCGACGTCTTGGCTCGCGCGTAGGGCATCGGCGAGCTCCTCCAGCGCGCTCGCCAGACCGAGCCGCCGCAGCTGCCCTGGGTGCAGATGGTGAGCGATCGCACGTAGCTCCTCGGTGGCGTCTTGGGACACACCGGCGAGCTCCTCGAGGCTCGCCTTCGACTCCTCGGAAGCGCCCCGCGCGACCCGCTTCAAGCGCCCAACGATGAACGACAGCGTCTGCCCGAAGCCGTCGTGAAGTTCGCGAGCGATGCGCTCGCGCTCGGCGTCCTGAGCGGCGATCAGCTGAACGCCAAAGCGACGCTGCGCTGCCAGCGCGTCGCGCTCCGCCTCGAGGAGCGTCTGTTGCGCCGCCGCGCGTTGGGCTTGCAACAGCCTGATGCGATCAGCCAGCGCGAAGGAGAAGAACAGCGCCTCGAGCGCCGTTCCAAGCTTCACGGCATGCTCGGTGACGAAGGACTTGGGGATCCACTGCAAGTCCGCCACCCCGAGCAGAATTCCGCCGGGAAACATCACTACGTACCAGAGCAGCAGGAAGCGCGCCGGGCGATAGCCACCACGCCACGCGATGTAGACCGGCACCGGTCCTGCCAGGAAGGTCAAGAGCCCCGTCACCGCCAGAACCCGGACGCCCAAGTCGTAGGCGATCCAGATCAGGAGTAGGTGGCCCAGGTAGGCGTAGCTCACCCCTAGGTACAGGCGATTCGCCCACGGCACCGTGACTGGGATATTCGCCGCCCGGCGCATGAACTCCGTGGTCGATGCGAAGCTCAAGCAGAGGAACGTGCCGGGGGCCACCTGGGCCCAGGCCGGGGAGTCTGGCCACAAATGGAGCGTCGTGTGGCCTTCATAGGATGCGATGAACAGCACCCAGGTGACGAGATAGCCGACATAGAAGAGGTAGGTACGCTCTCGCACGACGCTGAACACGAAGAGGTTGTAGAGCCCCAACGCGAGCAGCAGGCCGTAGTACGCACCGAAGCCGAGCTGCGCACGCTCCGACTGTGCGCGAAAGCCGTTCGCCGTCCACAGCCGAAGCGGCACCTGGACCGAGCCTTTCGAAGCGACTCGCAGGTAGAACTGTACCGGCCCCGCCCGCGTTTCCGGGAGGCGAAAAACGAAACTCGGGTATGCGACATCGCGCGTAGACGCTGGTCGAGAGTCGCCAGTCGCAACGGAGCGCCAGCCTTCGCCGTGCCTGACGAACAAGGTGACGTCATCCAGCTCCGCGAATCCGACTTGCAGGAGGTGCGCCTCGCCGCTCCTGGAGCGAGCCACTTCGGCGCGGTACCAGTGGGCCGCGTTCGTGTGTCCGTAGCTCGGCCGTGATGCGGTTCCCCGACTGAATTCGGCGTCATGCGCAGGGGATGCCGCCTCATCGATGCTCCAGCTCTGCTGCTCGTCCAGTGCGTGCTCAACGAGCGCACCCAGCTCCAGACCGTCGTTTGGGGCAGGGTCGATTGGCGCGGCGCGAGCGATGACGACGCCCAGGCATAGAATCGACAGGCACGCGATCGCGGCGAAGCCACGCCGCCACGTTGTTCGCCAGTCGCGCCGCTCGCTGCGGCGTGCCCTCGTTCTCCCCACTGCGTCCCGCTGCATTCTCGCATAGAATCTCCGCTCAGTGAGCGAACCGAAGCCGACGCGCGTGCTGATCGCTGACGATCACCCGATCTTCCGCCGCGGACTGCGCGAAGTGTTGGAAGAAGACGTGGGGTTTCGTGTCGTCGCGGAGGCCCAGGATGGCGTGGAAGCGTTGCGTGCCTTGCGAGAGCTACGGCCCGACATCGCGGTGCTCGATATCGCGATGCCCGAGTGCGATGGCCTCGAGGTGCTGACGGAGAGTCAGGGCTGGCCCGATGCGCCCCGGGTGGTGTTGCTCAGCGTCTTTGACAAGTACGTCGAACGGGCGTTCGAGCTCGGCGCGTCAGGCTACGTCTTGAAGGAGGACGCCGAGCTCGAGCTGGTACAGTGCCTCGTGGCGGTCGCGTCAGGCGAACGCTACGTGAGCTCGACACTGATCGAATCCGCTGGGCCCCAGGGCCAGAGCGACGCTCCTCACCCCCTGGACCAGCTCACAGAGACGGAACGGCGGGTGCTGAAGCTGCTCGCGGAGTTCAAGACCAGCAGAGAGATCGCAGAGCTGCTCTCGGTCAGTTTCCGTACGGTTCAGAACCACCGTGCGTCCGCGGTGAGAAAGCTGGGGTTGGGTGGCGCCCAGGCGCTGCTTCGCTACGCTGCGGCGCATCGGGAGCGGCTGTAATGGTGGGCGCAAGCACGAACGCGACCCCAGGCGCTCCGGCAGGCTTCTTGCTCTGTGACGAGCATGAGCCAGGATCCCGCTGATAACGCGCATCCCGCGCAAATTCCGCGTTTTCGTCGACTGAGCGCGATGGACTCCGCGTTTCTTGCGATTGAGGACCCGAGCAACCTGACTCATGTGGGCGCGACCGCGGTGTTCCAAGGGGGCGGGCTGATGGCTCGCTCCGGTCGCGTCGACCAGGCTCGCTATCTTGCCTTGATGGATCGGGCGCTCGCCCAGCTCCCGTCGTGGCGTTTCAAGCCAGCGCGAGTGCCGGTCATTGGGCATCGCGTGCTCGTGCCGGACTCCGAGTTCGCGCTCGAGCGGCACGTGCGGTTCGTTCATCTACGAGGTGCGGGCCTCGAGGCCGTCAACGCGTTGGCCGCGGAGTTCTACTCTCGCATGCTCCAACGCGACCGCCCGCTGTGGGAGCAGCTCGTGATCGATGGCCTGCAGGATGGTCACTTCGCCATCGTCAGCAAGGTGCATCACGCGATGGTCGACGGCGTGGCGGGTGTTGGCGCGCTGGCGATGATGCTCAGCGCCGAGCCCAGTCCGAATAGCTCTGGGGAAATATCAAAGACGCCTGAGCGAGCGCCGACTGGTGCTGAGCTGCTGCGGGGGGAGGTGGCGTTTCGCTTGGCCCAGCCGAGGCGCGCCTGGCGGCTGCTGCGAGAAGCGTCGGGCTCGCCAGGTCAGCTCTTGGCCGGCGTGACCTCGGCGTTCAAGAGCACGCTCGAAGCTGCCAGGGGTTCCCTGGCGCCTTCGCCGAGGTGCGTGCTCACCCAGGCCCCAGTCGGACCGCATCGAGGCTACCAGGGTCTGGCGTTCGACCTCGAGCGCGTGCGCCGGGTGCGTCGCGCGGCGGGGTGCAAGCTCAATGACGTGGTCCTGGCGACGGTCGCCGGTGGCCTCGACAAATATTTCCGCGCGAAAGCGGGTCAGGGCTTCGAACCGCCGGAACACCTGCGGGTGATGGTGCCCGTCAGCTTGCACGCGCCAGGCGCTGACGACACGATGGGCAATCAGGTGTCGTTGATGATCATGCCGCTGCCCCTCGAAGCGACGGGGCCGCGAGATCGCCTGGAGCGCCTCGTAGAGACGACGCAGGCGACGAAGGCGAGCGGTTCGAGTGGCGCTTTCGCGATTGGGCAGGCGCTCGCGGAGTGGACGTTCGCGCCGCTCATTCCCATCGCTGTGCAGGCGGCGATCTCGCTCACGCCCTATCACTTGATCGTGACCAACGTCCCAGGACCAAACTTCCCGCTCTACTTGCTGGACTCGAAGCTGACGGATCTGTTTCCGATGGTGCCCCTCTACGGAAACCAGTCGCTGGCTATCGCGCTCGTCAGCTACGACGGCGGGCTCTACTTCGGTTTGTGTAGCGACGCCGATCGCGTGCGCGACCTGTCACGGATCGCCGACTACCTGGATGAGGCGTTCGAAGAGCTGTGCGCAGAGTACCTCGGCGGGGAGGAGAGCGCCGGATTGGCGCAGCGCGGCGCCTAGGGTTAGGCTGCGCCATGGCTGTCACCTTTGACCACGTTCACATCTACTCGGCGGATCCTGAGCTGGCCTTGAAGTTCTGGAGTGGCGCCATGGGCGCAGAACCAGTCGGTGATCTGGGGCGCGTCAAGCTCCTGATCCTCGGTGGGCAGTTCCTGGCGATCAGCGAGTTTCCTGAGGGAAATGAGCCTGCCGATGCGAGCGAGCTGGGGGATGGCGCCTTCAAGCGCAGCCTTGGTGTGGCACACGTTGGGATCAATGTGGACGACATCGAGGCGCTGCTGCCGAAGCTCGAAGCCCACGGTGCCGAGATCCACACCGAGTTTCGTGAAGACGGGGGGCTGCGGGGGGAGGGGGCGCTGCGCTTCCTGTATCTCACGGCGCCGGACGGTGTGATCGTGGAGCTGACCCAGTACGTCCTGCCACGGCACCTGGTTCCCGCAGCGCGGGCCTTGAGTGGTTTCAACCGCGCAGTCCACGTCGCGCGACGGAGCATCGGGCGGGCGCTGGTGCGCGCAGCGGGCTGAGGCGCAGGCCAATGGGACCTCACCCCCAAACCCCGAGGAGCGTGTCTCGCTCATGGACGAGTCAAAGCGGGCGCCGGATGCGGGGGATTGGGTTAGGCTCGCTGGATGAGCGGCGAGACTGGCCACAGGCAGCGTCTAGGGGAGAAATTCGCGTCTTTCAGCGAGCACTGGCGGCCGAAGGTACTGGCGCGACTCAACGGGCAAGAGCTGCGAGCCGTCAAGACCCAGGGGGTGTTCCCCTGGCACCGCCATGAAGACTCCGAGGAGATGTTCCTGGTCTGGAAGGGTAAATTCCGAGTGGAATTTAGAGACCGCGTCGAAGAGCTGGGGCCCGGGGAGTTCATCGTGGTACCCAGGGGCGTGGAGCATCGGACCGCTTCAGACGAGGAGGCCGAGGTGCTGATCTTCGAGCGCGCCGAAGTGGTCAACACCGGGGACGCGGAAACGAGCGAGTTCACCGCGCCCCAAGGTGTGGAGGTTTGAAGCAATGGCTTCCGCCCGCGTCACCATCCGCTTCGAGAAGCCGAGCTTCTTCTTGCCCGGTTCGGGGCTCAAGGTGTTGCTCAACACGCAGCTGGTGTTCGAGGGTGACTTCACCGACGGCTTCGAGCAGACCCTCGACTTTGCTCCCGGAACTCACCAGATCAACACGCGGATCGACCTCGGCATCGTTCGCACCCGCAGCGTGGCGGTGCCGATCGAGGCCGGTCGTCACACGGTGATCGTCTTGGAGTACAGCCGCTTCTGGGGAAACTTCACGAAGAAGCCGAGAGTCTTCGTGGAGTAGCCGATGACCCCGGGCGAGCTGAAGGGCTTCAAGTTGATTGGTGCGGGGCTCGCGATCCCGCTGTGCCTCGGCATTCCGTGGGCGCTGTTTGGGGATGTGGTTCCCGACTCGTTGATGGACTTCTTTGGGCCCAAGGCGCTCGGCAGGCTGACGGTTGCGGTGGTGTTGCTCTCCGCCATACTGCTCGGTCGCGGCGTCTTCACCTTGATCCGCGAGGCAAGAGCCTCGGCGGATCCCAAGGCCGCGCGGCGGAAGCTCCTGTGGTTGCTCCTCGGCAGCTCCCTCGTGAGCAGCGGGATCTCCGGGGGCATCATGGCCTACTATGCGAGCCAGCACGACGCGGCTTCGCGCATTTGCGCCGAAGCCGAGGGCGCGCCAGTTCCCTTCCAGCGTCAGGCGTTGAAGGACGCCGACGCGGCGCTCAGCAGGGTCCGCTTCTTCAACGAGAGCGTGTTCCGTTGCAGCGAGCTCGAGCGGGGACTGGCGCAGCTCGGACGGGGCGAGTGTCCAGCGAGCGTTCCGCCGGACGCTCGCTGTCGCTGTGGCGCTCAGCGCTTCCCGGAAGACTGGGCCGAGACCGGTCCCGCCCGCTGCAGCGGGTTCGGGGCGGACGGCGCGCTCCTCAAGCAGCCAGCGCTCAGGCCGAAATAGCGCAGTGTTTGCGTGCCGCGTGCCGAGTGCTTGGAACCGCGCGGGAACAGCCATATGAATGGGGCGCTGGGCGTTACCTCACGGAGCGACGGATGAAGATCGATATTGGAATCAAGGCGGCAAAGCGGGAGCAGATTGCGGGCGGGCTGTCGCGAGTCCTCGCGGACACGTACACGCTGTATCTCAAGACCCACAACTTCCACTGGAACGTGACGGGTCCGATGTTCCAGACGCTCCACCTGATGTTCGAGACTCACTACAACGAGCTCGCCCTCGCGGTGGATTTGATCGCCGAGCGCATCCGCGCTTTGGGGCTGCCGGCGCCGGGCACCTACAAGGAGTTCGCGAAGCTCTCCGCTATCAAGGAAGACGACGGTGTGCCCAAGGCGGAGGAGATGATCAAGCGCCTGGTCGAAGGCCACGAGACGGTCGCGCGTACCGCGCGAGAAGTCTTCAAGGCGGCTGACGAAGCGAACGACCAACCCACCTGCGATCTTCTGACGCAGCGGATGCAGGTGCACGAGAAGACCGCCTGGATGTTGCGCAGTCTGCTCGAGTAGGTTTTGAGAACCATTTTCAGTTTGTCTGGGCTACGACTGGTGGTTCGTGCACAAACCGCTTGCGAAGTGAGCAGGCTGGCGCCGCGCCACTGGCGCGGCGCTAGTGTTTTTCCTCGCGGTATTGCGACGGGGAGCGTCCCACGCGCTTCTTGAAGCGGCGGCTGAAGTGCGAGGTATCCGCGAAGCCACAGACGTAGCCGATCTGGGTGACGCTGAGCTCGCTAGTCTCGAGCAAGCGCTTCGCTTCATCCACGCGAAGGCCATCAACCAGCTCCGAGAAGTTGGTGCCCTCTGCGGAGAGCGCACGCTGAAGTGAGCGAGGCGCCGCGCCCATGCGCTGCGCCACATCCGCTAGTGTCCAGGTGCGACCTAGATCCTCACGGATCAACCGCGCGACCTGTGAAGCCGAGGCGACGCTCTCATCGAGTTGAGGCCGAGCTTCGCGCGCCAGGAGCAGCTCATCCAGTCCTGTCATGGGCCGACGCGTCGGCTCGAAGCGCTCCCACTCGAAGTGCCATACGGCGTACGGACCGGCGCCTGGCTCTGCATACTCTCCCCCAAGAAAGGCCCAGGCATCGGGTGTGGGGCTCTGAGGGAAGCGTAGACCGAGGCCACGGCATCCCACCTGCTCGAGTAGCGCAACGTGTTGCCCCGCGGCAGCAAGATCCTCGGTTTCCCGAGGTGGGTCCGGCACGAGAGAGCCGTGCTCCAGTACGATGTGGCGCTCGCCCTGTTCGAGGATGCGGACGATGTGGCGCGAGTGGATGAAGCGCCCGAGGCGCGCCTCTTTCTCGATCACCAGATCGACCCGGTCGCTGTTGAGCAGCACGAACAAGATCGGGTCTGAGAGGTTGTGAATCAGCCTACCCGCTTCGAGGAGGCACTTGGCTCCCCCGCGTTGTCGCGCGAGTTCGAGCACCCTGCGATACGGTTCGAGGGGGACTCCGGTCTCGTCTCCGCCGAGCGGGCTGAGATCGAGATCACTGGGCAACGCCTCGGGAGTGAAGCGCTGGATACCGCCAATCACGACGTCGACGATCGTTTGACTGATGCGTCCCGCCACGGGGCGAGCTTACCGGATCGGGGTGGTGCGCCAACCCTAGCGATCCTGAACGACCCGCCGCGCGAGGCCTGGCGCAACTCGGTGCATCGCCAGGAGTAGCTTCGCTTTGCCGATCACGATGCGCTCACGCCTGGCAAGCAGCCCACCCACGATGGCGGTGGCTGCTTGCTCCGCGGAAATCGCGCCGTCGTGTCTGCCTTCAGTCATCTCGGTCGCGACGACGGGCGGGATCACCTCCGCGACGCGCACACCTTGGCTGGCGAGACGCGGGCGGATTGCCTGACTCCAGGCGCTGAACGCGGCTTTGGTCGCGCTGTAGACCGGTGCGCGCGGCGTGGGCACGACGCCGAGCGCTGAGGTGACGTTGACCAGGCAGCCATCCCCGGAAGCGACTAGCAGGGGCAGCATCAAGTCGGTGAGCGCGATGGGCGCGGTGAGGTTCAGTGCGATCTCTTGGTTCGCCCGCTCGAGGTCGAGCCCGCTGCACACGTCATGATCGAACTGCACCCCTGCGTTGTGGATCAGGACATCGAGCCCTGCGAGTTCGCCGCGCACGACGCTCAGGAGCCGCCGGCGATCTCGCTCGAGGGTGATGTCGCACGCCACGCCGCGCACACCGAGCTCCCGCTGGGTTGCCTCGACGGCGTCGCGATTGCGCCCGCACACCAGAACTTCTGCTCCGTGATGAACGAGCGCTTGGGTGAGGGCGCGCCCGATCCCGCGGGTACCGCCGGTTACGAGCACTTTCCGCAGGGAGAGTGTCGACGTGTCTTGCAGCTCTTCAGAACGCATAGCCCACCCCCAGCGCGAACACGTGATAAGCGTTCGTGATGTTGCTCTCGAAGTTCTCCTCTGCGCGAGCCTTCATCGTCGCACGGGCTTCGTCGGTCAGCGGACCTCCCGTGATTTCCACTTTCGGCTTCGGGATATCGAACAGCCAGCCCGTCCATTCGACGTTGAACGTCAGCCCATTCGAGAAGGTGTAGTCGTAGCCCACGCCGATGGCTGGGCGTAGGCCAGCTTCGCGAGTCTGAACGACGCGAGTGCCGTCCTCGAAGAGCGTCTCCTCCCGATCTTCATCGTTGAACACCATCCCGAAGGACAGGAACGGTGAGTAGCGATGGGGACGAACTCGGGTGTGGAGCATGAAGCGTTGACCGACGCTCTCTTCCGACTTGAGCAAGCCCTCCTTGCCCAGGCCGCTCGCGTTGAACGAGCTGTCGTCGCGGCGGATCGTGTCAGGCACTTGGTAGACGACACCCACGTAGACGAGTTCACTGACGTAGTAGCCGAGGGAGACGCCCGGCTTGAAGGAGCCACCCCAGGGCAGCTCCCCCAGGTTGACGCCGGCGTAGAGCGCGCCGCTCAGCGCGTCGTCGGTGGGCGCGGCGTAGGCCGCGTTGCTAGAAAACAGGCCCACTAGCAGGGCAATCAGGCGTTTCTTCATGCCCTTCAAGCTAGAGGACAGAGCCTGCTCGGACTTGTACGGGCGCGCCGCAGCCGATGGACGAACGCGCCACGCTCAAAACAGCTGCCAGCCGAGGTGAAGCGCTCCGTAGGGGATCAGCGGAAACACGTCGTATTCCTCACCCCCGATCTGCCGGTCTCCGGCGACTGGCGCCGTCGCGCCGATTCCAAACCAGGGCATCAGGTAGAGCCCGCTGTCGAACGGAAACCAGGTGTAGCCGACTCGCGGCATCGCCAGCAAACTGGTGCTCGCAGCGCTGCCTGCGAATCCCTCGCGCTCATAGTGGAAGCGTTGCGCTGCCAGTTGAGCGCCGACGAACCAACCGGAGGTATCCGTGCGGAGGTAGTAGTCTACGAAGGCGCCTAAGCCCAGGCTCAGCCTCACATCCCAGCCTTCGTCTGCGTTGTCCGGATTGGCGTCCACTAGCAGCGCAGGAAAGTCGAGCGCGTAGGCGCCTGCGCCGACGGACCAATGGGACTCCTCGGGGACCACTCGCACGTGAGCAGCGAAGCCACGGAAAGCGAAGGTCGCCGGGTCGGTCTCCATGTGGAGTGACGGGGCCGCCTCAGCGGGTGAGGCAGCTGCCGCCGTGAGCGCGAAGCAGGTGAGGGAGCCAAGGAGCCACGGGGTAGTCTTCATGAAACCTCTAAACTAAATATGTTGTAGGTGTAGTTATGGGCAAATGAGAAGCCGACGACGTGACCGGCTTCGGTGGTGACTATTTTCCGAACTGGGAGAGCAGCTGCTCGATGCTGGTGTGGGCGAGGGACTGCCGCATGGCGCTCTCCGCGGAAGACAGCGCGCTCTGGATTGCTGCCTGCGCTTTGGTGGGGCGCTCGCCCTTGGCGCGCACGCGCTGGTGAGTCTGGAAGAGCGGCCGCTTGAGCTCCATCGCGTGGAGCACGTCTGCCAGGGAGATCTTGCTGGCGGGTAGCGCCAGTCGCACGCCACCTTTGGCGCCTTCTTGGGTCTCGATGAAGCCTGCGCGCACGAGGCTCTGTAGGATCTTCGCGACCGTTGGAGTTGGGATCCCCAGGGATTCGGCGACGGCACGCGTCGGCACGTGCTCGTACAGGCCCTGCCGGATCTTGTCGGCCACGAAGACCAGAATCAGGATGGCCTGGGAGTAGCTCGTAGGGTAGCTCATGACTCTTCGAACTCAATATACCTTATACTTAGTTGGCAAAGTGTCAAGCGGTTCATTGCCAGCGCTCTGAATGCCTGGCATCAATAAGGGATGCACGCGAAGACCTACTCCACGAAGTCTGGCGAGGTCCTGCTCAGGACCATGCGAGAAACCGACATCGACGCGCTGATCGCGCTGAACAAGCTGTGTTTCCCCAGCATGGTCGAGCAAAACGTGGTGTGGAATCGGGGGCAACTCTCGAATCACTTGCGGCTGTTTCCCGAGGGACAGCTGGTGGTCGAGAAGGATGGCGTGGTCGTAGGAGCCGCCTCCAGCTTGATCGTTCACATGGGCCGGGATCCCTATCGGCAGCACACCTACTCCGGTGTCACCGATGGCGGGTTCTTTCACAATCATGATCCCCAGGGAGACACCCTGTATGGCGCGGACGTATACGTGCATCCGGAGCTCCAGGGGAGCGGACTGGGCAGGGTGCTCTACGAGGCCCGTCGAGAGCTATGCAAGCGGCTCAACCTGCGGCGCATCCTCGCGGGGGGGCGGATGTACGGCTACCACGAAGTCGCAAGCGAGCTGACGCCAGAGGAGTACGTCGCCTCAGTGGAGGAGGGGAAGCGCCGCGACCTGGTGCTCAGCTTCCAGCTGCGTGAGGGCTTCATCGTGCGCGGGATCCTCAAGAACTACATTCGAGATCCGCTGAGCCACAACTCCGCGACGCTGATCGAGTGGCAGAACCCCGACTTCAAGCCGAGCGAGGACGGCGACGTGCGCAAGGTGCGCGTCGCCTGTGTCCAGTACCAGGTCCGTCGGGTCAACAGCTTCGAAGAGTTTGCGGATCAGACCGAGTACTTCGTCGAGACCGCCTCAGAATACCGCGCGGATTTCGTGGTGTTCCCCGAGCTCTTCAGTGTGCAGCTCCTGAGTCAAGAGAGCCTGAAGAAGCTGCCGAGCCTCGACGGCATCAAGCGCCTCACCGAGCTCGAAGCG
>JBFXBK010000008.1:0-65622 GCA_050183255.1 Polyangiaceae bacterium
CTAGAGGGCTAATTACCGAGCAATTTCGGACACTTTTCCTGCCTCGAGGAAAACTAAGCAGCCCTGCATTTTTGACGCAACCGGGGCAGCAAGCAGCCGACCCCTGTGCATGTCGGATAGCACTGGTTTTCCCTCCCTCGATAGCACCGCCACGCACACCCCGGCCTCGACCGGCAGCTTGGCTCCCAACAAACACCAGCTGGGTGACCTGATCACCAAGCTCAAGCCGTTCCAGGGCAGCAGCAACCTCGAGACGTGTCTCGAAGTCGGCAAGCTCGTCCTGGACCGATTCTACGAAGGCTCTCTGGATCGCTTCCGCGAGCTCGGCACGAAGCACATCTCCTTCCGCAAGATGTCGGAGATCCCTGAGCTGCCGGTCACGGGGCTGTTCCTGTACCGCTCCGTGTGTATCTATAACGTCTACCATACCCACGAAGCATGGCGCTTCCGTCACAACGGCATGAGTCACTTCCGCGCGGTACTGAACCTGCCGGTCAGCGTCCAGGCCAAGTTGCTCGACGCTTCGGAGCGTGAACAGTGGACAGTGAATCGTCTGCAGCATGAGGCGAGCCTCAAGCGCTGCAACAGCGAAGCCAGCGCACGGGCTCCCATGCCCGCGTTCGTGAAGGCCTTGAAGGCAGTGCGCAAGCACGCGGCCAAGGAGTTCCACGGCTACGCAGATCTCGAACGCGCTGGCGAGCTCGACCGCGCAACCGCCCAGGAGCTCCAGCGGCTGGCGAGCGAACTGTCAGACCGCTTCGCCGAGGTTGCGGCTCGACTCGAGCGTCGATGAGACCGCGCGCGGGCTTGAGCAATGCGCGGTCCGACGCAGGTCGCGCCCGTCAGCGCGAACGCGAAGGGTGAGCTACCACTCGCCAGTATTGGGCATCGAAGCCCAAGGCTCCGCGGGTGGTAGCGCATCTCCCCGCTGCAGTAACTCTACCGAGTGCTGATCGGGAGAGCGCACGAAAGCCATCCGGCCGTCGCGCGGCGGTCGCAGGATCGTTACCCCACCGTCCTGCAGGCGCTCACATGCCTCGTATATATTTTCCACCTGGAATGCAAGGTGACCAAAGTTGCGACCCACGGAGTAGTCGTCTGCTTGGTCCCAGTTGTAGGTGAGCTCGATCTCCGAAGCATCGCCCTCTCGCCCAGTACCCAAGAAAACGAGGGTGAAACGCCCTCCTTCGTTCGAGTGCCGACGCAACTCAACGAGCCCCAACTTGTCGACATAGAAGTCGAGTGCCCGATCCAGATCCTTCACCCTCAGCATGGTGTGGAGAAAGCGCATGTGTGGAGCATGCCGAGCCGCGCGGTGCTCGGCAACCGAGCAATGACGCGATCAGTACGGGACCTCGATCGCCAGCCACAGCGGTCGGAAGTCGACCTCCAGCGACAAACTCGCGTGGGGCGCCGCTCCAAGGGCCATGTCCACGGATCGCAACCCAAAACGTTGAGTCATCACGAGCTTCGCCTCGGCCTCACCCAGGCGCTTGGTCAGTCCTGCAGCATCTGGCCGACCCCGCTTCGAGATCGCCGCCACGCAGGCAGCGTTCCCCTTGCAGGCCGCTTTTGCACCCAGTCGCCCCAGCTCGAGCACCCACAGTTCCCGCCAGACATCCACTGCTGCGGTGGGACCGCTGCGAGCCTTGAGCTGTTTCACGTAGTCGAGTTGCTTCGCACCCTTGGCCTGGCGTCCTTCCAGCACCAGCAAGTAGCAGTGCACCAACTCGAGCAGCTCCTTCTCCAGGCGACTGTTCACCTGCGGCGACTTGTTGATCAGCGCTTCGAGGAGCGCTTGGGCAGCGCTCAGATCCCCTCGCGCCGCGGCGATGCCGGCTGCGTCGAGGGCACCGCGCGCACGTAGCTCGAACGGCAAGGGTCCCTGGGCGAGACGACGTCCCGCGCTCTCGAGGACCTTGGCCGTGCGCTCCGTCGGATCCAAGGCGTGTTGAAGCTCGGCGAGCTCAAGGACGGTGTCGGTCCGATCAGCCGCCGTCTCGATCAGCTTGGCCATCTGGACGATCGCTTTCTCGACGCCGGCGGCGTCGCCCTGACTGAGGCTCGACCACGCCTGCAGTGCAGCGCGGGGATGCACCAGCCCATCGCCTGGTGCATCGAGTAGCGGCCTCACGTCGGCCGCCCCTGAGAGCCGGCTCGCAACGGCCATCACCGCGGCGTCTGACCAACCTCGCTGCACAGGGTCATCAGCACAGTCGCTACAAGCGAGCGCCGCCTCCGCCCGCTTCCTGAAGTCGCTGGCCACCGCAGGTGTGGGATCCGCGGGACGCTCCACGGCGTCTCGCAGGACGTCGACGTATAGCGCCGCATGCTCGAATCGCTTGGAGACGGGGCTCGCTTCCGTGAGCACGTCCCGCAGCGAAAGCAAGCGCTGCGAAAGGGCCTTGCGTGCGTCATCCTCCGATTTTCCTTCCACGTCGATTCCGTAAAGAAACGGCACCGCAAACCGAAGGGCCACATAGCCCGCAACGCCGTCTACACTGCGCCCTGCCTTAGACTGCCATGCGGCGTCGAGCGTGGCGAAGGCCTTGGTCTCTGCCTCCCGCTCCTGAAAGGCCACCCTGCACACTAGCGGTGAGGCCATGAGGCTGGGGACACCCGGGCAGGTCGAATCCTCGAACGCAGTTCGCACCCGGAGCACGCTACTAGCAAGATCCGTTGATCCGCTCGGAAGCAGCTCGCGCGCCTCAGCGAACCGGCGCAGCATCAGCAAGTCGGCGACGCGCGTCAGCGGATCAGCCTTCGGCGCTTGGAGGCGCTCTGCGGCCTGCACCATTGGGGCGATTTGCGCCCGCAGCTCTGGCTCGGAGGCCTTTCCCGCGTGGCTCAGCGCGAGCTTCGCTTCCTCTACGGCGCCAACGCGCGCGGCGGCCGCAGCCAGCTCCAGGAAGCGCAACGCTCCCGGGTCGATCTCCGCCGCGAGCGTGAGCGCGTGATGGCTCAGATCGTGCAAGTCGAGCACGTCAGCTGCCTGAGCGATCGCGACGTAGTGATCAGCCGTCAGCACGTCTTTCGCGCCCACAGCAGTGCTGCGTTCCCGCAGCCACTCTGCGGCCGCACGGCGCGCTAGCTCGCGCACGTTGGGCAACAGCGCCTTCACCTGTTCAGGCTTGGTGCCCTGGGTGAGCAGCAACATCTCGATACCCGCCGAGCTCGTAGCGAGCGCCAGGCGAGCTCGCGGGCTGTTCCCCCCGGAAACGAGATGCAGCAATGGTCGGCGCTCGGGGTACGGCCCAGTTTCATCCATCAGCTGCGCCTTCTCATCCGGCGGCAGACCATCTACGACCTTCTGCAGTCCTTTTCGCTGACCCTCGGTGAGCGCTTCCAGCACTGGGCCAAGCAGCGTCACCTCAGACATGTCGCGGGCGAGCTCTTCACGCGGCGTCGGCGGAGGCTTGGGCTTCTCCACGGCGGTGGGTGGCGGTGCGGGTGGTTCGCTCGGGTGACACGCCGTCACCGCCAAGCACAGACCAAGACCGAGCCGCGCTGGAACGGTCGCCCAGCTGAGGCCCAAACTCCTTCGGCTTTGCCGCATGGGGCGAACCATACACCAGGAGAGGAACTCGAACCTCGCCTGCACTCAGGTTCCACTCCGATCGGCCCGACGCGGGGTTGGTCCAGAGCGGTTCCGGCGAGAATATGCGCGAGCGGATCCAGCGACGACTTTGGTCACGTCGCGGCCCGAAGTTCGTTTGGCTTGAAGACGGCGCCGCGCCGGCGTCGCGAAAGCAGCGTTGGAGTCAGAATGAGAAGCATCGCTCGGAAGCAAACACCGACCCTCAGTGTGGCTGGGCTCAGCCTGCTTGCACTGTTCGGCGGCCTGACTGTCGTGGCCTGTGGGAGCGACGAAGCCGTCGGATCCGGAAGCAGCGGGGGCAGCGGCGCCGAAGGCGGCGACGCTGGCGCGGCGGGCGCTGGCGCGGGTGGTATCGCCGGTTCTGGCGGTTCCGCGGGGAGCAACGGCGGCGCTCCAGCGGGTCGCGCGGATCCCGCGAACTTCCCCGAGACCTGTGACGACTCCTGCGAGACCGCATGTGCGCGACTCGACGAGTGCGGTGGCGCGGACTCCGCCTATCCCGTGGATCGCGAGACCTGCGTGTCGCTCTGCGGGCTCGCCCGGGGTGGCCCTGTGTGGGATGATATCTCAGGCAACTTTCGCTGCTGCACGAGTCAGGCGAGCTGCGGGGACGTGCAGAACTGCGGTGGGTACCTGACTGTCCCCGATCCGGTCAACGCGTGTAAGCAGCTGTGCAATTGCTTGGTAGGGCCATCCACCGCACCCTCCCCCCCTGAAGGGGCTGTGGCTCCTCCCGGATACGCGTTCTCCAACGACAGCGTGGTCGTACGGCAGCTCACACCGGCACAACCCGGGAGCGGTGTCCTACCCGGCGCCAAGCAGCTGTTCCGTGGCCGCTACGCAGCCTATCAACTGCCGTTCCCGGTGAGCCGTGAGCACCTGAACCGTGCCGGCCTCGAGGCGTTGCCCACCTTTACAGACGGCGCTGGGCGACTCGCTGGCGGCACCGCTGGGCTCTCGGTCCAGGTCAGCGGCGCGCTGCGCCTGGGCGATGTTGCGCGTGTGGCTGAGTCCTATGGCTTCCCGGCTCCGCAGAAGCTCAAGTATGGCCACAACCTGTATTATCTACAGGGAAATGACCCGTGGGTGGCGCTCGAAGCCCGCGCAGCCCTGGCGGCGCTACCGGGTGTGAGCGTCGAAGTCGACATGGTGCGCCAGCACGAAGAGACGTATCACCCGCTCGACCCGTTGTTTCCGCGTCAGTGGCACCTCGAGAATCGCGGCGAGCGTGACAGCGTGCGCGGCGTGGACGGCCGTGTAGCAGAAGCGTGGGACCTAGACTTCGGCCAGCAACAGGTCGTGATCGCCGTCAATGACGACGGTGTGGCGGTGAACCACAAGGATCTCGGCTTTGATATCCTGGCGCCGCTCAACTACCCGGAGGACTGGGAGTCGCGCCTCGCGATTGGAGCGTTCGGCGGTCACGGGACGTCGGTCGCAGGTGTCGCCGCAGCCAACGGCGACAACGGCAACGGCGGCAGCGGCGTCTGCCCCGGCTGCCGCGTCCTGCCGAACTGGTTCGGCGAGTTCGGCTCGAGCGGCGGCGTGACCGACAAGGACATCGCCGATGGCTTCACGCGCATCGTCGATGGCGGCGCCTGGGTGATCAACAACAGCTGGGGCGCGGCAGGCGGCGACCCCCGCTACCAGGTCACGCAGTTCGGCGTGGTGGTGATCCCGCAGCTCGTCAAGGCCGCGTTCGACTACGCAGAGACCGAAGGGCGTGGTGGGAAGGGCACCGTGATCCTGTTTGCCGCGGGGAACTCCAACCAGCTAATGAACGACTACGGCTCCTACGACAGCGTGCTCGGAGTGACCGCCGTCGACGACCAGGGCCTGAAGTCCTACTACAGCAACTACGGACCCAAGGTAGACATCGCCGCGCCCTCCAACGGCGGCCTGAACGGCATCACCACCACCGCCGCTCCCAATGGCTACACCAATGCGTTTGGCGGCACTTCGTCGGCCTGCCCGTTCGCGTCGGGCGTCGCTGGCTTGATCCTGAGCGCGAACCCGAGCCTCACGGCAGCTGAAGTGCGCGATATCTTGCGCGCCTCTGCGACCAAGATCGATCCGGTTTGGGGTGAGTGGGAGAACGGCTTCTCGCCTTACTACGGCTCCGGCCTCGTCAACGCCTATGTGGCCGTGCGTATGGCAACTGGCTGCACGGACCCGGCGGACTGTCAGGCGCCGAGCGACGCATGCGGCAACGACTGCGCCGGCGAGCAGTGTGCGCCTTGCCGCACGGATGCGAACTGCGCCGCCGGCTATCGCTGTCAGGCGCTCCCGGCGCTTGGTGAGCAAGTGTGCGTTGCCGAGGTTGGCTCCGGCACGTGTCCCACGGGGACGGATCAAGTGGGCGACTACTGCATCCCTCAGCCGAGCACTTGCGGCGTGTGCGAGGATGCGGAGCGCTGCAACGGTCGTGACGACGACTGCGACGGCGCCATCGACGAAGACGCGGACTGTCAGACCCAGTGGTGCGTCCAAGGCGGCGAGGGCTGCGGCGACACGGGTCAGTGCGCGGGTATCACGTGCGCGACCGCTTGCGCCGCCGACGCACCTTGCGCGGAGAACGAGAGCTGTGACGTGGTGAAGAATCGTTATGGCAAGAGCGTGCAGTCAGAGCGAGGTTGCAACGCCGATCTCTCGGCAGGCTGTCCCGCCGGTTGTCAGCTGCTCGCGTCATCACTCCCGGATGCCGAGCTGCAGGACTTCATCGACTGCATGGAAGACGGCGCAGCTGCCTGTTCCATGGCGCAAGGCTGCGCGTTGAAGCTGCCGGTCAGCTTCTAGCGGCTGCTGCCCAAAGCTCCTCTCCCCCCAGATCCAAGCTCGACGGAATCGACAAATCAGAGTTGATCCGCGTATTTGGGGGTGAGGGAGCGACGCCAGACTCGAGAATCGACCAAGCGCCCGTCGATTTTTCCTGACAATCCGTCAACAAATGTTAGTTGACGATTCGTCAGCAAATGCCGCGTCCCCCTGAACCCGAGAAGCGCCGAGAGCTCGCGCGCCGCGCCGTGAAGGTGCTGCAGCGCGAGGGCATGGATGTGTCCACGAGCCGCCTGGCTGAGGCGCTGGAGATCAAGCGCCCGACGCTGCTCTACCACTTCCCAAACCGTGCGGATATTGCGGAGACTGCGCTCGAAGACCTGCTGAGCGAGCAGATGGTGTTCGTGATGGAGCGCATCGAGTGCCACGAGCATCCCATTGATCGGTTGTACGCCCAGGTCAAAGCGGTGCATGCGTTTCACCACGGCAATGAGCAGCGCATCGTGTTCCTGTCTCAGGCAATCGCCACCACAGGCAGCGCGCGCATGAGCCAGATCATGGAAGTCGGCAACCGCGTGTTCGAGGCGCAGCGCGTCGCGACCGCCGAGCGACTGCGAGAGGGCATGCGGCGCGGTGCCGTGGCACACTGCGACCCAGAGGCGTTGGTCGCGTTGGTGCGCGCCGTCATCGACGGCTTGATGGTGCAACGGGTGATGACCGGACTCGAACTCGAGCCGGTGCATGAAGCACTTTGGGAGCGACTGTTGAAGCCGCTCAAGCTCAAAGCGTGGGAGGAATCATGAGTCATTCGAATTTTCCGGAGCGCGGCCAGAGCCGCGATGAAGTTCTTGCCGCCCTGTCCGATCAGCGCACCCGCGACCTGAAGAGCGACGGCAGCGCGTTCGCGTTCGTGTACGACGCGGGCGAGCCCCTGCGAGAGCTGGCGCGTGAGGCGTTCGCTGCCTGCATGGGCATCAACGGCCTCGACCCGACGGTGTATCCCTCCGCGCGCAAGATCGAGAACGCGGTAGTCGCCGCATCGCTCGAGCTGATGCATGCGCCCGAAGGCGCCGTCGGCACCGCCACCGCTGGCGGCACCGAGAGCGTGCTGCTCGCCGTCAAGGCGGCACGAGACTACGCGCGCAAGACCAAGCCGCAGATCACCGCCCCCAAGATGCTGCTTCCCGAGACAGCGCACGCCTGCTTTCACAAGGCGGCGCACTACTTCGGCGTAGAGGTAGTGGTGGTCGACGTGGACCCACGAACGTTCCGCGCGGATGTGGAGGACGCGAAGCGCAAGCTGACGGATGACGTCATCCTGATCGTTGGCTCTGCACCAAGCTACGCCCATGGTGTGATCGACCCCATCGCGGAGCTCTCCGAGTTGGCACGCGAGAATGGCGTCTTGATGCACGTCGACGCGTGCGTCGGTGGCTGCATCTTGCCCTTCATGGTCGACAACGGTGAGAAGCTGCCGTCCTTCGACTTTCAGCTGCCGGGTGTGACCAGCATCTCGATGGATTTGCACAAGTACGGCTTCGCCCCCAAGGGGATCTCCATCATCCTTCAGCGCACCCGCGCGGTGCGCGACGCGCAGTACTTCGCGTGTGCCACCTGGAGCGGCTACTCCATCGTCAACTCCACGACCCTCGGCTCGAAGTCGGTCGCCGCGATGGGCGCGGCGTACGCGCTCCTGCATCATTTGGGGCGCGAAGGCTACCGCGAGCGCGTCGCGACGATGTGGGCTGCGACCCAAGAGCTCGTGAGCGCCATCGAGCAGCTCCCGGAAGTCGAGCTCCTGACTCGCCCCGACGCGAACCTGTTTGCTTTCAAGACGACGAACGGTGACCTGTTCGAGCTGTCCGACCGCCTCACGGAGTGTGGCTGGCACGTTCAGCCGACCTATGCCTACGGCCGCTCGCCGGCGCACATTCACCTCACGCTGGACCCTGGCAACGCAGCTCGCGTTCAAGATTTCCTCAAGGATTTGAAACAGTGCCTGGTTGACCTACCAGAGCCGACGGACCCGCCGGCGCAGGTCGTGCAAATGCTCGAAGCAGCTGCGAGCGGCGGCGCGGGGGACCTGGATCCCGGCATGTTGATGCAGCAGCTCGGCATCGCCGATGGTCAGCTCCCGGGTCGCTCGGCGATGATCCATCGCCTGCTGAACGCTGCGTCACCCAAGACGCGTGAGGCGTTGTTGGTGATGTTCATCGGGGAGCTGTTCTCGTGCTGAAGTCCCTGTTGCCAGGCGGTCTCAAGCAAGAGCTGCTCACCCGCGGCGCGGACTGGCTCGCCAACCGCGAGACGGGTGGTGAGCTGGGGCGCGGCAGCAAGCCCCTGCGCATCGCGTACGGACGCATTTTCCACGAGGCGAATGCGTTCTCTCCGGTGCCAACCACGGAAGACGACTTCCGACGCATGCACCACTTCACCGACGCGGCGCTTGCCGACGCCGCGAGCCTCGAAGGTGAAGAGCTGAAAGGCTACATGCCCCACGCTGAGCTGAGCGGCTTCGTCCACGCCGCGAAGCTGGCGGAGGGTGTGGAGACGGTTCCGCTCAGTTCATCCTTGGCAGTGCCAGGCGGGCCGGTGACGGCGGAGTGCTTCGTCTGGTTGTTGTCTGAGCTGCTGGATCGCCTCGAGGCGGCAGGCCCGCTGGACGGCGTGTACCTAGCGCTGCATGGCTCGATGGAGGTGCAGGGCCTGAAGGAGTCTCCCGAGGGTCTGATCATCCGCCGGGTGCGTGAGCTGCTCGGGCCCGCTGCTGGCGTCGCTGTGAGCTTCGACCTCCACGCGAACCTGGCGGCAGAGCTGATCGAGCCAGTTGACGTGCTGATCGCTTATCGCACGAATCCCCACTGGGACCTCGCCCCGACTGGTTTCCGCGCGGGAAATCGCCTCATTCGTTTCCTGCGTGGTCAGACGCGGCCAGTGCACGCCTGGCGCAAGCTACCGATGGTGCTTGGTGGCGGGACCTCCATCGACTTCCTAGCGCCGATGCGCAGCGTGTTTCGCTACATGCGCAAGTTGGAAGACGATCCTCGAGTGTTGAGCGCCAGCCTGTTCATGGTCCACCCCTACACCAGCGCGGAAAACCTCGGCTGGGCGGTCCACATCACGACCAATGGCGACAACGCGCTCGCCGAACGCCTAGCGGAAGAGCTCGCGGAGCGGGCCTGGGAGCAACGCAAGGTGAAGCTGCCGCCGCTACTCAGCGTCGACCAGGCCCTCGACGCGGTCGCAACCCGCCGTCTGCGACGCGCGGGGCCGGTGACCTTGGTCGACGTCGACGACATCGTTGGCGCCGGCGCTCCCGGCGGAAACACGCACATCGTTCAGGCGCTGGCAAAGCACGACCGTGGACTCAAGGCACTGATCCCAGTGCACGACCCGGCTCTGGTCTCGGAGCTCTGGGAAGCGACGCTGGGTTCCACTCACCAGGTGACGCTGAAGGGGACGCCCGGCTACGCGCAGCCGGAGGTGCGTCTCACCGCCCGCGTCGTGGCTCGCCAAGACTCGGACTTCGGTCGGCAGCTCCGACTCGACGTACCGCACCGGGGGGCCAAGGGTCCTGAGGATTGCTTCCACGTCGTGATCTCGGAGCGCGCGCCGCTGCCGATCAAGCCGCGTTTCTGGACCGAGCTCGGCATTTCCCCGAGGAAGTCAGATCTGATCGTGCAGAAGAATTTTTTCCACTACCGGATCTTCTACACGGCGATCTCCTTCCGACACCTGCCAGTCGTGTCCTCCGGCGCGACGAGCCTCGACCGGGTGAGGACGCGCCGCTATGCGGTGCCCGCGTATCCCGGCTCAGAACCAGACAGCTGGCAGCAATATGACCCGACGCTGCGGGCCCTGGGAGGCGCTCGCGGGCCCGTGGAGCTCGAGCCAACGGCTGCTCACAACGCCTACTGATCCGAGGCGTTCGGGCGTTGTCGCCGCGGCGCCTGCTCAAGACCCGGCCGAACCAGCAGGTTTGGCCGGGTTTCGCCGATTTGGCGGTCCCCCTAGCTCTTGGTCAGCGCCCGGTTTGCTGGTACGACACTCGCCACTTTGGCGTCAGCTTACGAAGACTTCTCCGCCCCGAGCACTGGGCGGCTCGAGCAGGTGTGATGGCAACGGAGCACGACAGCGCCAGCGATGCGGAAGTCCGCGCTGCGGACCCGAGCGCTGCGGACCCGAGCGCCGCTGAGCCGGTAGACTCCAAGCCGCAGGGTGTGAGCCTGGAGGATGCAGCCGCGAAGCTGCGTGAGCCCCCTGCTCCGCCGCGGCCGCCGCGGGCGTCGCCCCTGTGGCGAGGTCCGTTGCTCACGCTGATCGGCGCGGTGGGTTGCCTGGTCTTGATGGCAGCCGATCGACACTGGGGCACTTGGGGCGTACCGGTCGGTACCCTGTTCGCCTTGGTCGCGAGCGCCGGCATCCTCGACATCTTCGAGGGTTGGGACCAACGAGACACACCACTGGTTCAGGGAGTCTCCGTCGGGGAGCTCGCCTCCAAGTTGATCGAGCTCGCAGCGTCGAGCATCGTTCTCGCGGCTTTGCTCAAGCTCGCCGTCTCCGGCGCGCTGATGTTTACGCCTAATTCCCCGCGGCAACAAATTGTGATCGCGGGCTGCTCCATCACCCTGGCCTTCCTCTGGGTCGTGGTGTGCGTCTTCCGCGTCGGCAAGGGCATGGGGGTGTGGCACCTGGACGAGTTGGGCGAGGAGCGCGGGCTCCTGAGGCGCCACGGCTTCTGGCTGGTCGTGATCACGACGCTCGTCTACCTGCCAATGCTTGGCTCGTTCTCCCTCACCGATCCTTGGGAGACCCACTACGGCGAAGTCACCCGCGAGATGCTCGCGAAGGACGACTGGATCTCCTTGTGGTGGGCCCAAGACGGCTGGTTCTGGTCGAAGCCGATCCTCGATTTTTGGATGCAAGGGCTGAGCTTCGCGACCTTCGGGGTGCAGTATCAGCCAGATCAAATGCTCGCTGGGGTCGCCTCGGGGCGCTTTCCGCAGCCTGAATGGGCCGCACGCTTCCCGGTTTTCTTGATGTCTCTCGGTAGTACCTACGTGCTGTACCGGGGGATGGTGAGGGCGGCAGGCAGACGAGCGGCCTTCCTCGGCGCGCTGATCCTGATCACGATGCCGTACTGGTTTCTGTTGTCGCACCAGACGATGACGGACATGCCGTATGTCGCCCCGCTGGCGGCGGCAGGCGGCTTCTTTCTGCTTGGTTTCCTCACGGATCCTAATCAGGAGATCCGACGGTACGAAGTCAGATTTGGCGGGAGGACGCTGTCGCTCAGCGCGTGGCACTTCCTGTTCGGTGTGATCACGTTGCTCGCAGTGCCTCAGGCGCTGTACCTGATCAGCCGCAACGTCTCGCTCTTACTGAGCGGGCCGAACCTCGGCTTTCAGTGGCACCTGGATCAGTTCACTTCGGGTTCTGGCGGCGGGAACTGTGGCCTACCGGGCAACCAGCCGTGTCGCACAGGTGGTCCCGTGTACGGGGCGCTGTGGCTACAGCCGTCAGTGCTGGGCTTGCTGTGGGCTGCGGTGCTCTTCTTGCTGCTCTTGCTGAACCGTCACGAGCGGCGCCTCTCGCGGTTATATTTCCTCGCGGCATGGCTAATGACGGCGCTGTCGACGATGGGCAAGGGCGCTCCCGGTCTGGTGTTGCCGCTGGTCATCGCCCTTTCGTACGTGGGCGTGACGCGGCGCTGGAACTGGCTGCTCAAGATGGAGCTGCCAGCGCTGGTGCTGTTGGTGGGTTGCGTCGCGCTGCCTTGGTACGTGCAGATGTACCTGCGCCATGGCTCGCCGTTCACCGACCGGCTGATTTTCCATGACATGTTCAAGCGGGCGTTCGTCCATGTGCACGACACGAACACGGGGGACGACGTCACCTTCCGCTACTACGTCTGGCAGCTCGGTTACGGGTTGTTCCCATGGAGTGGTCTGTCCGCCGCAGGCCTGCTCTGGTGGGCGCGACGCCCGGAGCGCGACCCGACACGCAGGAACGACGCGTTACTGCTGCTCGCGATGTGGTTCGTGGCTTCGTTCGGCATGTTCAGCATCACGCTGACCAAGTTCCACCACTACATCCTGCCAGCGGTCCCGCCGATCGCGATGTGCGCCGGCGTGGTGCTCGACCGCATGCTGGGGCGCCCACAGCTACCTGCGGGCAGCCCCGCGAAGAGCCCGATCAAAGCGCGTGCTGCGCTGCCCTACGCCCTGACCATCGGCGCCGCGGCGCTCTTGTTGTGCTACTCGGCCACTCTGTTATTTCCCGGCGGAATCCTTGGGACACAACCCGGAGGGAGCCCACCGCCAGCTAGCGGCGCGGCAGCGGGGGTGACCTTCGTCGCGGCGCTGATCGGCTTCGGCCTTGCAATCCGCGTCTTCGGCGCGCCGCGGCCGCGCCTGGTGCCCGGCAGTCGTCCGGCGTTCTCGAGCGCGCTCTTGGGGGCGATCGCACTCTGCTCTGCGCTGGTGATTGCGATCGTTGGGCTGGACTTCGTCGCCAGCAACCCCGGGGACATCGACGGCCAAGCTCGCTTGATGCACCTCTTCACCTACAACTACAAGCGCACCTGGCCGAAGACGCTCGACTTCACCGGCGCGTTGTCAGGTTTCACCCTGGCTGCCTCGCTCGCTTGCGGGTTGATGTTCTGGCGCTGGCTACGACCCCACGCCGCCGCGCTCCTCGTAGGCGTTTCCGTGTGGTGGGCGGCTTGGGGTGTGAACGCCTACTTCGTGGAGCTCGGCCCGCACTGGGGACAGCGCGAGACACTGCTCGAGTACTACCGCCAGCGGTCGGGCCCCGACGAGCCGGTCGTTGCCTACCAGATGAACTGGAAGGGCGAGAACTTCTACACGGGAAATCGCATCCCCGCCTTCGTCGCTACCGGACAGAAGTTCAAAGAGTGGATCGCGGAGCAGCGCAAGGCGGGCGTGAAGACGATCTACTTCGTTACGGAGCATGGTCGCATCTCCTCCTTGAAACGCGAACTCGACAACCCAGCGCATCTCGAGGTGCTCACAGACGAGGCGCTGAACAACAAGTTCATGCTCGCGCGGGTGATCTTCGACGACGCTCAAAAGTGACGTCGTCGCGCTGGGTCGCCACCGCAGCGCTCAGAAGCGGCCACGCCAGCCGGCCCAAGCACCATCCCGCGTGGGCGCGGCCGCAGGCCCTGAATCGCTGAGCCAGAGGTAGCCGAATACGCCAGCGCTCACCACGCCGACGCCAAGCAGTACGTCACCGATCAAGCGTCGGTCGCGGATGCTCTCACGATCTCCATCGGGACAACCCGGAGCGCAGCCGCGGCCCATCAGATCCTGACGCAGGTTCTCAGCGGCCAACCAAAAGTAAGCCGCCCCGAGCAAGCTGGTCAGGCTCACCCCCCCTGCAATCCAAGCGGCAGTCGGCGGCCCAGCGTCGGCCCGTGGACCAGGCGCTCGGGGGCCGACTTGCGGCTTCGAGCCCGGCGCCGAAACGGAACCGCCCTTCGGCGCGCCCACGTCGCGGGGAGCCGGATTTACCTCGGGGAAATGAACCTCGACGCGGCGGTTCTTCTCGCCTTGCAAGATGGTGAGCTCTAGCTGATGCGTCTTCCCCTCACGCGTGACCTTCAGGCGTCTATGCCCCGGGTCGACCTCCAGCGCGTGACCATCCAGAGACTCCGCGCGGCGCTCGCCATCGATTTCCACGCTGACGTCACTCAGCTCGGCGCCACGACCATCCAGGGCGACCACCACGACGGTGGGCATGCTGGAGCCAACCTCGGTGAGCCACGTGGTGCAGTCACGTTCGACCTCTGGCAAGCAGTCCTTCGCACACTCGATCAGCTCTTTCCGTGCGCTCCGCAGCTTGCCCTCGCGCATCAACTTCTGAGCTGCGACGTAGGCCGCGCCGCACTCCGCATGATCCGCGCGAGCGGCTTCCCCCACGGAAGCAAGACACGCACAGCAAAGCGCGGCGACGAGCGTGCGCTGACTTCTCGCACGACCACCCTGGAACCGAAGCTTGGCCTGAGTCTCGCCCGTCACAAACATTCCGGCTTGATGTGCTTGATCCCGTTATCATCCACGGTGACGGGAGCCAAACACTCTGGCCGGACTGCGGGTGGCGCGTGAGCAGCCTGGGCGCTGCTCGCTTTCACTGGCCTGCTCTTGGGGCGCACAACCTGAGGAGCCTGCGCCTTGACCACTGCCTTCTCGACTGCAGCTGGCTTCTCGGCTGCTGCGATCGACTTCTCAGCGACTGCGGGCTTCGCAGGCTCTGGCTCGCTGGTCGGAGCTAGACCCTCGGGCGGGACTCTTCCCGGCTCCGGCTCGGCCGCCCCTTGAACAGACTGCTCCGGAAGCACGACACCAACGCTCGGCCCCGCTAGGGCTGCGGGCTTGAATTGCCACCAGGCAAGGCCCGCTGCGCCGACCAGTGCAACCAGAGCGAGCGGCCACACCCGACGTCGAGGCTTGGCCGGAGGAGTTGCGGGAGCAAACGAGGTGAAGTTGCCCGACTCCGTGCCGACCTTACGAACGATGCTCGAGCCGTGAGCGGGGGTTGGTCGACTGGGGCGCTGCCAACCGGCCGACGAATCGAGCAGTTCCCGCGGCGGCGTGGGCAGCTGCGTGAGATCGAGCGTCTCCACCTCGAGGAGCTGCTTGCGGCGCTTGGCGAGGTGCTCCCGCGCGAGGCCCTCCAGCCAGTTTGCCACTTCGTGGTGCGGCGCAGGAGCCTGCACGGCTTGGAGTGCGATCGCGAACTCGAGCGCCGTCTGGAAGCGCTGCTCGGGATCGCGCTGCAGCGCGCGATCTAGCACTGGCTGGAATGGCTCGAGCGCTGGGTCGTAGTCTGCCAGGCGGGGGAAATCTCCGTACATCAGGAGCTCCATCGCCTCCGCCTGCGTTGCCGTATGGATCAACGGCTCACCGGTCAACGCCTCGAAGAGTACAGCACCTGCAGCGAAGATGTCACAACGTGCATCGACCGGCGTATTGAGCACTTGCTCTGGCGCCATGTAGCGGAGCTTGCCCTTGATCTCGCCGTCGCGCGTCGACTGAATGCGCCCGGTGCCCTTGGCGATGCCAAAGTCGAGGACCCGCGCCACTCCATCGCTGCCCAGCAGGATATTCTGCGGGGAAACATCTCGATGCACGAGCTCGAGCGGTTGGCCTTGAGCGTCCATGGCGCGGTGCGCTGCATGCAAGCCGTGGAGCACGCCGCTCAGGATCGAGACCACGAGGGAGGTATCCAGCAGCTCCCCGCGCTTCAGGCTGGCCGACAGCAACCGCCGCAGCGTCTCGCCTTCCACGTACTCAAGCACCAGGAGCACCTCGGTGAGCGCTGGCTCATCGCTCTGGGTCGCATCGGGATCGGCCACCTCGAGCACGTCCAAGATCCCCACGACGTTGGGATGCCGTACCCGCGCAGCGAGCCGCGCTTCGTCCAGAATCAGCGTCACGAACCCTGGGTCGCCGACCAGGTGCGGATGCAGGCGCTTCACCGCCACCGGCTTCACGAAGCCGCCGGGCCCCAGCACGCGTCCAAGCTGGACACGCGCCATGCCCCCCATGCCGATCTCGTGTAGAACCAAATAGCGCCCCGCAAGCACTTCGGGCTCTACTGGGCGCAGCTTCGCCGCGCTATCAGCTCTAGACTGCCGCTGCACGCTCATCGACGCGCTCAGCCTGCAACGCCTTGGAGCGCAAAGCCAGTCCTTCACGACTCAAGTTTCTTGGGCGAGCGTTTGGTTGCCGCGGCTATCGGCGCGAATCACCAGTGCTTCGTGAGTTAGCAGCGGACGTGAGTGGGAACCATATCGACGCGTCGCGTATAGTGTTCAGCGTGGCTAGCGCAGGCGTCATCGCGCGTCGAAACACCAGCCGCGCAGCGCTCCGACGAGCGGTCCTCGCGGGGTGGGTTTGCGCGACCTTCGTGACTGCACTTGGATGCAGCCTCGTCGGCGCGGATGTGGATCAACTGTTTGGTGGCTCGACCTGCGAGGGAGACTGCAAAGACGCTGGCACCGACGCTGACGCTGGGAGCTGCGATCCAATCAAGCCGCCCACGCGGCCTCCGGGGAGTGACACGAGCGGACCGGAGCGCTCCTACATCCTGCGTGACATCCAGCTCGACCAGTCGCTCGACCGCTGGCGAACTCTTGGCTTCGACTTGGACGACCGCTGTTCGCTACCTCCGGATCCAGACGTCGAGTGTCTCCCGCCAGCCGGCACCACGCCAGAAACCGACGGGGAACGCGGAATCGACAACGCCTTTGGGCACCGCGTCGCGAGCACTCTGGTCGGCTTGGACGCGAGCCTCGAGTCGCGTATCCGCAAGGATCAAGAACGTGGGCGCGGCGGGATCTTGGTCAACATCAAGGGCTATAACGGCGAACCCAACGACCCCAGCGTAGACGTGTTCATCGCCCAAACCATCTACGCCATCCCCCATGCTGAGACCATGCAGGCGGATCCGAACTGGGACGGTCGCGACCGCTTCTACTGCGAAGACTCCGCGTTCGGTGGTAGCGCTGACAAGCCGCTCGTCGAGAATGACAACGCCTACGTCAGCGACGGCTGGCTCGTCGTGCGACTGCCGGATCGCGCCGACATCACCTTCAACATCGACGACGGCGCGGTCAACTTCCGGTTCATCAGCGCGAGCATCGTCGGGCGCATCTCGAGCGACGGTCAGTTCCTCGAGGATGTAGTGTTGAGTGGGCGCTGGCCCTTGTCGGATATCGCCCTCGCCGCAGATCAACTCGGGATCTGCGACGGCAGCGTGGAGCGCAAGTTCCTCGACAACTCCTTGGCGAGCATCGCCGACGTGCGCGCGACGCCGGGCACCGGCGGGCCAACCGCGCTGTGCGACGCCGTGAGCGCGAGCCTAGGCTTCCGTGGCTACCGCGGGGTGTTCGAAGGCCTCGCGGTGACCGAAGACGTCCCCGTAGGTTGCCCCTGATTTTTTGGGGGTGAGGGGACGCGTCGATTCAAGGCGCTACACGCCGCGCGATGAAGTGTGCTTCGAGCGCATCGAGTAAGCCATCCACGGTGTAACGCTCGGCTTCGACATCGACTCGCAGCCCGCGTTCACGCAGCGTCGCGGACGTGACCGGACCGATGCTCGCAAGCACCACCTCGGGTGGAAGCGAAGCGTCGCCCAGGGCGTCGGCGAAGGAGTGCGCTGTGGAGCTTGACGTAAACAACGCCACGTCGACTCCTCGTGCTCCGCTCCCATCGACCCCGAGCGCCGCCCGGAGCTCGACCTGCTCGCTCTGACTGAGCTTCAGGGTTTGGTAGGCAGCAACGACATCGACCGTTGCACCTGCCTCGACGAGCAGATCAGGCAGCGCCTCACGCGCTTCCAGCGCACGCAGCAACAGTACGCGGCTCCTCTCCCCCAAACCCCGATCCAACAGATCCTTCGCGAACGCTTCGCCGACGTACTCCTTGGCTATCAAATCCGCACGGATACCTAGCTGCAGCAAGGACTGCGCGGTCTTGGGCCCGATGCAACCCACCTTGGCTTCACCGAAGGCGCGGGCATCGCGCCCAGCGCGCTCGAGGGCCTCCGCGCAGCGAGCCACTCCGTTCGCGCTCGTGAAGAGCACCCAGTCGTAGCTGCCGAGCTCGACGATCGCGCGCTCCAGGCGTACTGGATCCGGTGGAGGCTCGATGCGAATCAAGGGGCGCGTCACCGGCTGAGCACCGCGCTCGCGAATCGCAGCGGAGGTGCTCTGGGCTTGCGCCGCGGGCCGCGGAACCATCACGCGTTGACCGAAGAGCGGGCGCGAGTCGTACCAGGCGAGCTTCGATCGCAGCTGGACCACTTCCCCGATGACGATGATCGCCGGGTTGGCAAGCCCCGCGGAGTGAACGCGTTCCGCGATGTTCTCCAGGGTGCCCTCGGCGACCCGTTGCTGAGGCCGCGCGCCCCACTGGATCACCGCCGCCGGAGTGTCCCTGGCGCGACCGCCGTCGATGATGGCCTGGGTGATCTCCCCAATGCGCCGCATGCCCATCAGCACGCAGATCGTGTCCGTTGCCGTCGCGAGCTTTTTCCACGCGGCATCGGACCACTGCTTGCCCTCACGATCGCTACCCGTGATGAAGGTCACGCTCGAGGACAGATCTCGGTGGGTCATCGAGATCCCCGCGTACGCTGTCGTCGCCACCGGGCTCGAGATCCCCGGCACGATTTCGAAGGGGATCCCCGCGTCGGCGAGCGCCTCCGCCTCTTCGGCACCGCGCGCGAAGAGCAATGGATCGCCTCCTTTGAGCCGTGCGACGGTCTTGCCAGCGCGCGCGAGCTCGATCAGCTGGGAGGTGATCCAGCTCTGATCTGGACTGCGCTCCCCATACCGCTTGCCAACGTTCCGACGCTCTGCGTCGTCGCGGCAGGACTCCAGCAGCGCCGGATGAGACAGCGCGTCGTAGAGCACCACGTCAGCGCGACTCAGGAGTTCGCGTCCACGAACGGTGATCAGATCCGGCTCACCTGGCCCCGCACCGATCAACCACACCTTTCCAAGCTGTTCGTTCACTACTGCCTCTCTGCGAGTTTGCGACACCCAGCCCAATCCGCGCGCAAACAAACACTGCATGCAAACAAACACTGCCCGCGAGATGACCACCGGGCGTCGGTACGCAGCACGCCAAACCCCAACGCGAGGGAGGCACCGTCGTCCGCAAGCACATGTCACGCGATCTTCGCGAGTCGGGACGACCAGGCGCACAACCGGCAGCTAGACCGGAGCCCAAGAATGACGCAGCGCGAAGGTGCGAATTGCTCTTACATGCACCCACAAACCGCCGGTTCCCGGATAGCGCTTGACCCTAGCGCAGACTGTCCGAGAATGCCCCACCTTGCCACACCTGCGTCCCTAGTCGCGTGCTGGCGATCCGTCCCTCCTTTTACGGAGCCCCTCCCCCCCGCCATGGACCGCAAGCAACCCCGCGTCGAGTTCATCCATCCCGCCGACGACGAGTCTGGACTCGGTCACACCAGGCAGTCGGAGGGTGCAACCGACGACCGCTGGTTCGTGACCAACGGCGTCGTTGCCACGGGACCGATTGGCTTCAACTTGCTGTCCCGCGGGATCGCCCATGGGAGAGTGTCGCTCACGGCCTTCGTCCGCCACGCCAGCTGGCGCGTGTGGCGCCGGCTCAAGGAGCTCGAGCACCTGGATGTTTCCGAGCGGAACACCCTCGTCGAGCGCCTCGCCCAGGCCAGCGCGGGCTTAGAGCCGAAGGCGCCACAGCACGAGAGCGGCGAGACACTACGCGTGCGCTCGGACTACGACTCCCAGCCGCCGTCTACCTTGCGTCCGCCGCCCATCGACCCAGTCGGCGTGCTGGCGAGCGCTGGCTCCCTGTCGGACGCGCTGATGCTATGCGTGACCACAGCGATGACGGCGGCCAGCGCCGATATCGCGCTCTTACTGCGAGCTACGCCTACGGGGCACCTACGAGTCGAGTCCACTAGCGGGGGTGGCAGCGAGCTGCTCCTGGGAGAGACGTTGTCACCTTCAGACGCGGCTTCAGCCTCGGTGCGCTCCGGACGCACGCTGATCGCAGAGGCCCGAGATGGCTCTGCCGCGCGCAGCGTTTCCGCGCGGCTAGAGCGCGCAGCTGGTCACGTCACGAGCGTCGTCTCGCTCCCCATCTTCCTACTGGGCGAGCCGTTCGCCGCGCTGGAGCTTGGAAGAGTATTCGGTGGCTTCCGGGCCAGAGACGTCGCCCGCGCAGAAGACGTGACCGAGGCGCTCGTGGCGCGCATCGTGGTCGACGGCTGGGTCGACTGAAGTCGGCTCAACCAGCGGAACGAGACGAAGGCGCGCTCTCGGTCGCGCTGGTGACTGACCGCGCTCAAGGTGAGGTCGAAGCCGCGACCCGCACCCAGAAATCGGCGCACGTGTTGTTGTAGACTTCGATCTTCTCGTCGTCCACCTTGAGCAGCGCCTCGTCACCTGCTGCCTGGCTCACGGTGCTTGGGTTCTCTTCGAACGCGACGTACGCGGTGACTACTTCCGGCGGCTTACCGAAGCCATGGTAGAAGCGGTACACCTTTCCCGGAGGAAAAGGAAAGTAGGGTCCCTGCCAGTCGCTGCTCGCATAGCTGTTGCCCACCGGCTGAATGTCGCGCACCTCGACGATGCCGTCCTCGTCGACGCCCTTGTCACAGGCGGAGGAGGAGCACCCGATAGCGCTGCCTGCGGCTCCGACGAGCGCAAGGCAGAACAGGGCGGCGCATGGCAAACCAGCACCCCAGACGCCGCGACGTGTCCTGCGAGGGATGTCTCTGCGCTTCATCGCTGCCAGTGGTAGCCGAAAGGCGCCGGCTTGGCGAGGTGATGCGAGCCGCATGAGCAGTTACAGGCGTGGTTCGAGGCCAAGGGCACGAGATCCAAAGTCAAATAGCGTTGCCGAGTAACGTGCCGCGGGGGTGAGCTGCGGCTGAGTGGCACAGAACAGCAAGGAGCGCGGCTTGGCGCCAGGTTCTGTGTAGGCAGAGCACGCGAGCTCCGGATGAGAGGCTCGAGGCCGCGCAGGCTACATCCGCACGGAACTGCTATCCGGACAGCCTTCCGTGACCTCCGTCAGGTCCGCCGCGTTCGGCTTGCCCTCTCCCCCAACCCGCTTGCTAGCGCTTGGGGATCCGTGCGCAGCGGCTGAAGTCTGCTCACTGCTTCGCTCACCTTTGTTCGCGCCGTGCTCACTGCTTCGCTCCGCGCTGGGCTCTATGCTTCGCTCACCTTCGTTCGCGCCGTGCTCACTGCTTCGCTCCGCGCTGGGCTCTATGCTTCGCTCACCTTCGTTCGCGCCGTGCTCACTGCTTCGCTCCGCGAAGTGCAGCTGGTACAGCTTGGCGTAGAGGCCGCCGAGGGCTAGCAGCTCTTCGTGGTTGCCTTGCTCGACCACGCGGCCCTTGTGGAACACGATGATGCGATCTGCTGCGCGAACCGTGCTCAGGCGATGGGCAATGATCATCGCGGTGCGGCCTTCCATCAGGCGCTCGAGGGCGCGCTGCAGACGTGCCTCGGTGTCGCTATCGACGGACGCGGTCGCCTCGTCCAAGATCAACAGCTCCGTATCGCGATACAGTGCACGCGCGAAGGCGATCAGCTGGCGTTCCCCCGCGGAAAAGTTTGCGCCGTGCTCGTCGACCTCGGCTAGCACGCCGCCCTTGCGCCGCTCGAACAGGTCCAGGGCGTCGATCTGCCGCAACGTCTGCTTCACCCGCTCGATGTCTGGCTCGAGGCCGGCGGCGATGTTGGAAGCGACCGTACCCTGGAACAGGAAGACGTCCTGCGGCACCACCGCAAAGCGCTTGCGCAGCTCATCCCGCGAGATCCCCCGCACGTCCTGGCCCTGAACGCGCACGACGCCACCCTTGAGCTCGTAGAGGCGGAGCAGCAGGCTCGCGACCGTCGTCTTGCCGGCGCCGGTCGGGCCGACCACAGCGATCTTCTCGCCGGGGCGTGCGTTGAAAGACACCTCCTTCAACACCGGCACTCCGGGCTTGTACTCGAAATCGACGTGATCGAGCTCGAAGGCGAACGCCGGATCCCCGTCGATGGGGTCGCTCGCGGGAGCAGCGTCGACTTCCTCGATATCGAGCAAGCCGAACACGCGCTCGGCGCCGGCCATCGCTGACTGCAGCAGCGTGTAGCGCTGTGCGAGCGCGCTGATTGGCTCAAAGAACATCACCAGGTAGGCGTTGAACGCGACCAGCGTGCCGAAGCTCGACTGGCGATAGCCAAGCGCGAGGATGATGCTCGCCAGGCAGACGGCGCTCACCATCTCGATGGCCGCGTCCTGAATCGCCTCGTACTTGACGGAACGGATGTTGGCGTCGCGATAGTCGGTGTTGATCTGATCGAACTCACGCCCCACGGCTGCTTCGCGCCGGTAGGCCTGAACGATGGCCATGCCGTTGACCTGCTCGTTCATCGTCGCGTTCATGCGCGCCGTCTTGGCGCGGATATCGCGATACGCCTCACGTGAGCGCTTGCGCACCGAGCGCACGAGCAGCACCACCGGCGGTACCGCGAGGAAAGCGATGATGCTGAGGTGCCAGTCGAGCAGCACCATCGCGACCACGATGCCCACCAGGCGAATCAGGTCGCCGAAGGCTCCCAGCGCCCCTGACGCGAAGAGCTCGAGGATCGCGTCGACATCGTTCGTGACGCGAGTAACCAGGCGCCCCACCGGCTGCACATCAAAGAAGCCGACCTTGAGCTTGTGCAGGTGCTTGAAGATGACGCGGCGAAGGTCCGCCATGGATCGCGCACCCACCACCTGAATCGTATAGATCTGGAAAAAGCTCAGGAGCTGGGACGCGATCACGATGCCGGCGACGATCAAGCCGCCACGCATCAGCACCCCAGCGTCGCGAGAAGCAACGCCGTCGTCGATCGCCCAGCGCATGACCAGGGGCTGCGCTAACGCTCCTGCCGCGGTGATCATCACGACGGACATCGCGGCGAAGAACAGCCCACGATACGGGCTGACGAAGGGCCAGAGCCGCTTCATCAGGCCCCAGTCGTAGGACTTGCCGAGCGCGTCCTCCTCGTGGAATGCCTTGAGGATCGCCTCCGTTTGTTTCCGACCGGCAACAGCAGCAGGAGGGCCGCTCGCAGACTGAGCTCCGTCGGCCTCCGCTGCCTTGGTCGGTTCGGCTGCGTCGGACGCGCTCATGCTGGCGCTCCTTCTGGCTGGCCCACGTCGATCGCGGCCAGCTCCTGGGCACCGATGCGCTCGAGCTCGCTCTCGAGGCGCTGCTCTTCGGCGAAGGTTGCGTAGAGGCCGCCGGCGGTACACAGCTCCTGATGCGTGCCTTGCTCCACGACGCGACCTTGGTCCAGCACGATCACTCGGTCGCAGCGCGCCGCAGCCGCGACGCGGTGAGTGATCAGCACCACGCCACGTTGTGCACGCTGACGATCAATCGCCTCCAGAATGTTCTTTTCGGTGCGGCCGTCGACCGCGCTGAGCGGGTCATCCAGCACCAACACCTTGGGCTCGGAGACCAGGGCGCGCGCCAGCGCGACGCGCTGTTTTTGACCACCTGAGAGCTGCACACCGCGTTCGCCAACCACCGTGTCGAAGCCGTCGGGCAATCCCAGGATCTCATCCAGCACCTGGGCTTCGCCAGCGGCCTGGCGAATCGTCAAGAGCGAGGGCCCGGTGTCTGGCTCGTCCAGCACGAATCCGATGTTGCGCCCGGCGGTGGTGGAGAACAGGAAGGCATCTTGCTGGGCGTAGCCAACCACGCCGCGTACTTGCTCCAGAGGCAGGTCGCAGATGTCCTTGCCATCGAGAAAAACCGTTCCGCGGGGAGTCGGCATCAAGCGAGCGAGCAGCACCGCAAGGCTGCTCTTGCCGCTACCAGTACGCCCGACCACGGCCAGTGACTTGCCCGGCTCCAAGTCGAACGACACATCTTCCAGCACTTGGTTCTCCCCATAGCTGAAGGATAGATGCCGCACGGAAAGCTTGCCGAGCACTGGCTCCGGAAGCCGCTCATCACCGTCGACGATGTCGGGCTTGGCATCGAACACTTCTTTCAGGCGCGAGTATGAAGCTCGACCGCGTTGCACCAAACCGACCAAGAAACCCAAGGAAATGAGCGGCCACGTCAGGCGGCTCAACGCACGGGAGAAGGCCAGGAACTCACCTGGGTCGAGCTTGTCGGCGAGCATCAGGTGACCGCCGTACCAGAACACAATCACACCTCCGAGGGCGGTGATCGACTGCATGATGGGACCAAACGACCCCCGCAAGCGCGCAAGCATCAGGCTCTTGTCGAGGTAATCGGCGTTCTTCTTGTCGAAGCGCGCGAGCTCAGACTCCTCCAAGGCGAAAGAGCGCACGACCCGAACGCCAGCGATGCTCGTCTGCACTTGGTCACTCAGCGCGCCGATCGCGGCCTGGTTGTCCTTCGTGTACGAGAACATCCGCCTCGAGAAGCGCCGGGTCACCAGCATCAGAATCGGCAGCGGCGCCATCGCCGCCAGCGTGAGAGGTGTGCTGAGGGGCAGCATCACCGACAGCGCGCTCACCAACGCGAACAGCGTGTTGATGGCGTTGAGCACCCCGAAGCCCAACAACAGGCGCACTTGCCCCAAGTCGTTGGTCGCGCGACTCATGATCTCGCCAGTGCTCATGCGGCTATAGAAGCTCGGCCCCAGCGCCTGTAGCCGGCGCAGCAGGCCACGCCGCAGCTCATACTCCCCGATGCGCCCGGCATTGAAGATCGCCACGCGGCTCATCACGCGGATCACGAACGCCAGGATCGCGACGCCAATCAGGCCGACACCGAGCCGAAGCGCGAAGTTCGAACCGCCGAACTCGAAGCCGCCTCCACCGGAGGCCGCGTTGATCGCCTTGGCGATGTGAGTGTCGATCCAGAACTGCAGGTACTGGTACGCCGCGAGCAGCAGTAGCCCGATGCCGTAGCGCGGCATGTGGCGGCGAAATTGCTCCCACAGCCCGATCACGTCGGGTTCGGGAGCACTCTGTTGTGGCGAGTTCACGCGTGAGGCTTTCGGAGGGCGGGCGCAGCAGGGAGACTGATCGCACAGGCGGCCCTGCGCCGATATGGCGCACCCGCCAGGGCATCGCCAGCCCCTTGAGACGGAAGAGTAGAGAACTGCTGACAAACTAGCGCTGGCTCAGCAGCCGTGTCGCGCCATGACGGCTATTTCAGTGTTTTTTTCGGGGGTTAGGCAGCGCTGGCCTAGCCACTCAGAAGAGCCCAACGCTGAAATGAAAAGCCCCGAAATCCTCCCAAGGGCGCCGATCCAGGTTGATTCCGTAGTCGAACGCCAAGGGCCCGATCGGCGTGTTCGCGCGCAGACCACTGCCCGCGGAATATCGCCACACGAACGGGCGCACCTGCATCGGGTCGAGCCAGAGGTTGCCGCTGTCGACGAAGAGCGCCGTCGCCCAGGTGTCTCCCAGCGGAATGCGCAGCTCGGCTCGAGGATTCAACACCAAGTTGCCCCCTCGCAGCACGACCTCTCGGAGCAATCGATCCTGCTCGGCTCGGTCATTCACAGCCAGGAGCTCATCAGCGACGTCTTGGGGCACCATCGAGTCCTGCAGAAAGCCACGAATGCTGTCGATGCCGCCGAAGAAGAACAGGCGATCGGGATACGTCTGGCGATCCGGGATCAGGTGGTGGTTGTAACCCCACGCGAAACTGGTCGCGATGGAGAGCCCACGACCATTCAGCGGGATGTAGCCGGCCAGGCGATTGGAGAAGCGCAAGAAGTCTGCGATCTTCTCCTGCGTGTTTCCTAACGGAAATGCTCTCGCATGCTCGACGGCGCCGCTCACTAGGGTGCCCTTGGTGGCGCCGAAGGGGATGTCTCGGCGATCCCAGGTGACACCAACGCGCTGTGCGATGACGAGGCTCTCCCCTTCGGGAATGGGGTTCGTGCGCAGGAAGGCAACGAACGCGTCGCGTGCGGCGGCGTCGAAACCCAGGATCTCCGCGTCGTTGAGCTCGACCGACTGCCCGAGCTGCGCGGAGAACTGACGATTCGGACGATAGATGAGCGTGACCACCCCAGCGCGCTTGGTGATCAGGAACTCTCGCGCCAGGTCGTTGACTTCAATACCGTCGATGCCGAGACGGAACAGCGGTCCGAGGCCGATCTCCGGGAACTCGAGCGAGACGGTGTTCCGTCGCTCCAGGCGTTTTCCGAGCGGTAATTGATCGATCTTCTGGCGCACGTCGTCGTCGAAGATCAGCGTGCTGGGCAGCAAGCTCAGTTGCGAGCGCAACGTCAGCTGAATCGCGCGGCCACCAAGGTTGCGGTGGCCGTACTCGAAGGTGATACGAAAGCCCTCTCCCGTACCGAAGCCGGGGCGGACCTCGAGGTACTGAGGTAGACGCTCCTGTACCGTGATCACGACGCGCTTGCGCTTCGCAGGGACGTACGGATCCTCGAGCGAGACGTTGATGCTGGCGAAAACACCCAACGTCGCAAGGCGCTCTTCGGTTTGGCGCACCTTGCTGCGTCGATAGGGTTGATCCTTCTCGAGCGCCACCCGGCCGAGAATCAGCGACTCCTGGGTGTGGCGGGCACCACGCACCGTGATGCCGCTGACGATCACACGCTCTCCTTCGCTGATCACGAAGCGGACGCGCGCACGGGTGCGATCCGGACTGAGATCGAGGATGGTCTCAGCCTCCGCGTAGGCGAAGCCCTCCTCAGCATACGCGTCGAGTACGCGACGCCTCGCCTTGTCGAGTTCGACCTGACTCACGTAACCACCGAGATCGATGTCGGCGATGTCCTCGAGCTGCTTCTCGACCAGCAGTCGGTTGCCTTCGAACGCGACGTCGTAGAGCACGCTGCGGGGACCAAGCTTGATCGGAATGTGTAGCGAGACGTTGGGCTCGCACTCGATCCCGCGCGTCGGGTCGGGCACGCACGAGTAGTTCTGCGCTGGCGCCGGTTCGTCGAGAGGCAGCCCCCGCTCGTCGTAGACGCACTGCGTGGGCACGCGAGGTCTCGGCCCCACCGGACGGCACTGCCCCGGGCGCGACCCTCGCGCACACTCACGACGCAGTAACACCGCCGGACCAACCGTTACCGCGAGGTAACCCTCGGAGCGATACAGATCGCGCACATGCTTGATCGCGCGCTCGTACACGTCCGGCTGATAGGTCTGATACGGGTTGAGTTCCAGGGGTGCGACGCGCGACCCGGTGGTGCCAGTGGGTCCCAGCGCCGCGTCCACGCGCTCCGGATCCACGCTGCCAAACAAGCCGCCACCTGGCAGCTCTTCGCTCAGGAAGGAGTCGATCTCCGCGCCCACGTCGTCAGCGTCACGCTCGCCCGTCAGGCAGGGGAACTCGCGACTGACGACCTTGACGCGCTCTCCCTCACGGATGGTGAACACCAGGTCATGGATGCGATCTTGCGCACCGCCGCGCTCTGTGAGCTTCACCCGCACATCCAAGAACCCGCGATTGACGTAGTACTCCGTGACGCCGCGCTCGAGGGTCACCGGGGAGCGGTCCTCGGTCTCCTCTAGCTTCAGCGCGTCGGTCAGTTGATCCGCATCGAAGTGACGGTTTCCCTCGTAGCGCAGCCGAAACAACGGCCCAGCCTTGATCGACACCAGGAGCCGCATCGCGAGTCCACTCTCCTGGAGCCGGTGCGACACCTCGGCACGATGCCAGCCGCGCTGGCGAAGCTGCTTCTGAAGCGCGAGATCCGCTTCGCGCAGCAGCTCCTGATCCGCGCGGTCACCGGTCTCCACTTGGTAGTCGTCGAGCTCTCTGAGCAGCTGAGGCGAAGACCCGTCGACCAAGAACTTGCGCGCGACGATCGCCGTCGCATCACCTTGTTCGATCTCCACGCGCACGACCACTTGCATGCGCTCGTCCGTGTCGACCGCGTCGACCTTGACCTGGGCCAACCCGAAACCACGTCGCGCATAGAAGGACCGAATCCGCGAGGCAATGCGCGGCAGCTCGGGTGCGGTCACCTCACCACCAACTTCGAGGCGGGCGCTGCCGAGCATCTCTTCTTCATCCAGAGCGCCGCCCGCGACGCGAATCGCAGTGACGATGCGGCGCGGCAGCGCCCGGAGCCGCAGCACCACTCCGCCGCCTTCGAGCAACGCTTCGATCTTTACGCTAGCAAAACGCCCGGTGTCGCTGAGCTCTCGCGCCGCACGGCGCCCGAGCGCGGCGCTGAACGGCTCACCCGCCTTGGTGTTCCTGAGCTTCGGCGACTCCGACCAACGCCCGCCTTCAGTCACGACCTCGATGCGCACGACTGGCTTGCCGTCGAGCGCGGTGGTGACGACGGGCGGGCGCAATTTCGGCACCGCCTCGACGACGCTGTCCTCATCGTCTTGAGCCAGAGCTGCGGGGCAGCTCAGCAGTTGCCAGGCACACCACAGCGCGCAGCCGAACAGAGCCGCGTGCCTCACCCCCAAACCCCACGCCATGAGCGACCACCAGGGGCTCGCCGGGCGTTGGGGCGCATCGCTCTGTGGCGAACGCGCGCGGGACGGGGGCATGGCGCCTTGTATAGCCAAAGAGCGCTGTCGGTGGGTGAGCTGAGGGTCGAAGCGCGGCTTTTTGCTGACTTTTGTGCGATCGGGGCTGCGCCCGTTAGACTCCCGCGATGGCGCGACCTTCGTCCTCACCGCCGCCCTCGAAGGCCAAGAGCACGCGTCCGGCGAAGCCTGCGAAGGAAAGCGACGCAAGCTCGGGTTGGCAGCGCTTTCGCCGCGCGGCTTGGCGCTGGACCAAGCGCGGCCTGATCGCGGCGCCCATCGTCGTGGTGCTGCTGTGGATCGCCGTCCACACCTTCCCCGGGCTCGGCCCGGTCCTGGCAGACACCTTGAGGGCGGTGATCGGCAAAGACGCCGTCACCAGCATCGAGAACAAGGCGTACGCGGTTCAAGATCGCTTCAATCAATGGTGGTACGGAAACGAGCCTCCCAAGGCGTACTGGGAGGTGCCCGCCGCCGCGGACTCCGCTCTGCCGGAAGCGCCGAGCGCAACCCCAGATGCCGGACCGCCTCCGCTGCCGCCGTTTCGTCCTGCGGACATTGGCCCCGTTCACAAGTCCTGGTCGGCTCCCGGCGACGGCCAGTGGGTGCCGATCAAGGACGCACAACATCCCGAAGCAGAAACGGCGATGTTCAAGACGCTGCTCCACTCCGATCGCAACCGCTCCTGGGCGGAGGTGTTCGTGGTCGCGGTAGACCTGCGTCGCGTGGAGCTGCACGCAATGGCGGGCTACCAAGAGCCGAAGAGCTTCGAGGTCGCTGGGAGCAAATACAAGCGCGCCGCAAAGATCCCCGCGGAAGATCTGCCTCGCCTACTAGGTGCGTTCAACGGCGGCTTCAAGACCGAGCACGGCTACTACGGCATGAAGATCGACGGCATCACGCTGGTCAAGCCGCGACCGAAGGCGTGCACCGTCGCCAAGTTCAAGGATGGCACCCTGCGTATTGCCACATGGCAAACGATCGAAGGCATCGAGGACAAGATGCTGTGGTTCCGTCAGGCGCCGGGCTGCATGTACGAAGACGGCAAGCGCCACCCCGGCTTGATGGATCCGGATGCGCGCGCATGGGGCGCCACGCTAGACGGAGAAACCGTGATCCGCCGCAGCGCGATCGGGCTGGATGAAAAGGGCGATGTGCTCTACGTCGCGATCACCAAGGACACGACGGCACGCGCTCTGGCCGACGGAATGCACCACGCCGGTGCGGCCACCGTCGCCCAGCTCGACGTGAACTGGAGCTATCCGAAGTTCTTGCTCTACGAGCCCGTCGACGGAGGAACGATGCTCAAGGCCGTACCCCTCGCCAAAGGCTTCGAGCACAAGGACGACGAGTACGTCAGCGCGCGCTCGATGCGCGACTTCTTCTATCTGACCCGCAAGCCCGACGACGGCTGAGCAACTGGGGCCGCTGCTTGACGCTACGCCGCGCCGGTGCTCGGTAGCGGCCATGGACGCAGACGCACAAAAGCAGCAAGCCGCCGACGCAGCACTCGAGCTGCTCCCCGAGTCCGGCGTGCTTGGCTTGGGCACCGGCTCGACGGCGAAACTGTTCATCGACGGAGTGGGCCGCTTGGTCGCGCAGGGCCGCGAATTTCGAGGCGTCCCGACCAGCGAAGCCAGCCATCGTCAGGCACAGGCGTTGGGGATCCCGCTCTTGGATCCCGATGGTCCGTGGGAGATCGACGTGTGCATCGACGGCGCGGACGAAGTGAGCGCGACGCTCGACCTGATCAAAGGCGGCGGTGGCGCCCACTTGCGTGAGAAAATCGTGAATCACGCGTCGAAGCGCAACGTGATCATCGTCGACGAGAGCAAGCTCTCGGAAAGACTCGGAGAACGCTGGCCGGTGCCGCTCGAGATCCTCGGATTCGCACATCGCGCCATCGCGAAGAGCCTGGAGAAGCTCGGTGAGCCGGTGCTTCGCCTGCGAGATGGCGCGCCCTGGCGCACCGACAGCGGCAACTACATTTATGATCTGCGCGTCGGACCGATCGCTGATCCAGCTCTGCTCGAGCGCGAACTGAGCCTGATCCCGGGTGTGGTCGAGACGGGGCTCTTCGTTGGACGCGCAGACACGGTGTTGGTGGCGAGCCCACAAGGTGTGCGAAGGCTCGACAAACGCGCGGATTGATTCGGTCACTCCTCGCGCTCGAACGAAGCGAGCCCCACGTTGGTCGTTTCGGCCCGTGGCTTGCAGACAGCTGACTACTCACCTCGGGGCTGCCGCTGGCCGCCCCCGAGCGAGACCAACAGAGGCAGGAGGCAAGCATGACTTCACGCAGCAGACGGGCAGCTGACTCAGGGGCGATCGCTATCACTCGCGATCCCGCGAACTGGGCCCGTGCGGCTCGCGCCCTGGGTAATTTTGGCTACACTCAGCGCGTGAACGGGCGTCGACTTTTGGGGGTGTGGGCCGTCCTCGGCTCGCTTGTTGTTTCTGGTTCTAGCTTCGCAGCGGGAAAGGACGACGCGGCGAAGGCGGAGGCTGCGCGAGCCGCAGCTCAGGCTGCGCGAGCCGCGGCCACGGCTGCAGACCAGGCCGCTGACGACGCAATCGAGAAGCCAGACGGCTCGGAGACGGCAGTCGACAAGGCGCGCGACGGCGTGGTGATGGTCGAGCGCAAGGGCAAGGTGCTCGGGCTCGGCACGGTGCTCGCTGGCGACGGTCGTATCCTCACGGCACTGTCAAACGTCGGCCATGGCAACCAGCTGGACGCGCGCTTCGCTGACGGCTCGGTGATGCCCATCAAGATGGGTCACTCGGATCGCGCGTGGGACCTCGCGCTGCTGGTCCCACAAAGCGGACGCTGGAAGAAGGGCCTCAAGGCTGGTGGCACCGACGCGAGCCAGGCCGGCGCGTCGCTGCGCACGTTCACGCCCGTAGCCAACAAGGATCTCGCTCCGAGCCGGTTGATCGTGAAGGGCCTGCGAACCATGCAAGGCGCGGACAGCGAGCTCTTGCGCGACGCCATCGACCTCGCGAGCCGCTTCAAGAACACTGACGTTGGCTCCCCCATCGTCGACGACAAGGGCCGCGTCGTCGGTATGATCGGTCGCGCCTGTGCGCCTGTGCCTGGTCAAGACTGCGCCACTGTGCCCTTCGGCGTACCGGTCACTGCGATCAAGGCCTTTCTCCGCACGGTACCGGCCAACGCGATCCCGCCGGCGCCTTGGCTCGGCATTCAAGGCGTCGCTGCCGATGTTGGCCCGGTGCGCGGCGTACGCGTGATGAGGATCCATCCGAAGAGCGCGGCAGCTGCTGCTGGCCTGCACGGGGGGAGTGACGAGTCGACCAGCGATGTGATCGTAGCCGTCGATGGCTCACCGGTGATGACGCCGGAGTCCCTCGCGAACGCGATCAACCAGCGCGCCGTTGGAGACAGCATCCAGCTCTTGCTCTTCGGCGGCGGGAAATTCCGTCAGGTTTCCCTGGGTCTCACCGCGGCGCCCAATGCAAAGAAGGGCGTCGCAGCCAAAGCACCACGCAAAGCGCTGAAGCGGCCCGCGCGTACACGCTAGGCGAAGGCCAGTCCACTAAGAAAAATCAAGTCCACCACGAAAGTGGCAGCTAGACGAACGCAACGCCCGCCAGTGACTCTGGCGGGCGCTTTCGTGTCTCGAGGGCGCTTTCGTGTCTCGAGGGCCGAACTCGAGCGCCTGAGTGGTTGATGTCACCCCGCACCCAAGGCTCAGGAAGCGCCACCGAGACGAGCGAATTGACCCTCATCGTCGCAAGGGTCGCGAGGCGTGATTGACACTTCGAGCGCATCGGACAACGATCCTGTGAACTGCGTGACCAGTGAAGGCCGCAGGTAAGGCAGCTCACAAGAGGACCGTGTCACAGCCCCTACGTATCGAGGTTGCCGGCGAAACTGACGTCGGACGCAAGCGCGCCCACAACGAGGACAACTTCGCGATCTTCGCGCAGTACGGTCTCTACATCGTCGCAGACGGGATGGGTGGTCACGCTTCGGGTGAGGTCGCATCCAAGATGGCCGTGGACACGATGGCGGATTTCTTCGCCTCGACCGCGGATGATCCGGAGCGCACCTGGCCGTACAAAATGGATCGCACCAAGGGTTACGAAGAGAACCGGTTGATCACCGGGATCAAGCTCTCGAACCTGCGCATCTACGAAGCGTCCCATCGCAACGCGAAACAGCGCGGCATGGGCACCACGCTCGCTTCGCTGTTTGCGGTGGAGGACGGCGTGTACGTCGCGCACGTGGGTGACAGCCGTTGCTACCGCATCCGTGACGGAAAGCTCGAGCAGCTCACCGAAGATCACTCGCTGCTCAATGACTACAAGAAGATGAAGCAGCTCACCGAGGAAGAGATCGCGAACTTCCCTCACAAGAACGTGATCGTGCGCGCTCTCGGCATGAAAGACACCGTCAAGGTCGACACGCGCTTCGAGCGACCGCTAGCAGGCGACACCATGTTGCTGTGTAGCGACGGCCTGTGTGGCCCAGTCACGGACGAGCAGATCTTGGAGATCGTGCTCGCTTCGCCCGACTTGCCGACGGCGACCCATCGCCTGATCGAAGCAGCCAACGACGGCGGCGGACCGGACAACATCACCTGCGTGCTCGCCCGCTGGATCCCCTGATCCACTCGTAGCGGCGCACAGCGTTTCCGCGCGAAAACGCTAGCTGCTACGCGTGTCCTCCGCCAAAACAGCTGACCTAACCCCCGATCCTCGAGGAGCCGGGGGTTACGTCTAGCTATGCCCAGGATTTGCCGGGGGAGAGGGGAGCACCTGGACTGGCGCAGGCTGCATGTCGACTTTGACAGCCTCCCCCGAGAGCGGCCCGAGCACCGCGTAGACCAACAGCAAGACCACGAGCATCAGCGCGCTGGTAACCAGATAGGTCGCGATCGGAGCCTCCTGCGAGGTGCTCCAACCGTCGCGGTAGAACTTGCCGCCGCTGCGCTCGCGTAGCTTCTTTTGCACGCCAGCGAGCACGTCGGGCGCGTCGCTCGCTTGCTTCTCGCTGAGCGCGCCACGGATCAGGCTCCTGAGTTCGTTCTCTTCGTCCTCGCTGAGCTCGGGCAGGGAGACCCCCTCTTCTTCGAGCTCTTGCATGGTTTCTGCAAGCTCTTGCTCCATGGCCTCGTCCTCGGGGGGATTGGAGTCGCTCATCGGATCTTCTCCCCCATGCGCGCTTCCACCTTCGCCTTGAGCATCGCGCGGGCGCGATGGATGCGGCTCTTCACGGTGCCGACTGGCAAGCCAGTGATCTCCGCGATCTCTTCGTAGGTCAGGTCCTCCACGTCCCTCAGCACCAGTACCTCGCGGAACTCCGTCTCGATCTCCCCGATGCACAGCTTGACGATGACCTCCATCTGGAAGCCCTCGACCATGTGATCGGGTCTTGCGACATCGCCAAAGGTCACGCCTTTGGCGTTGCTCAGCGGTGCGCGCTCGGCCATGGGCTCGAGCTCCGCCTGACGATCGCTGTGGCGTCGCGCCATGTACTTGACCCGGTTCTTACACAGGTTCACCGCGATGCGATAAATCCAGGTGCTGAGCTTCGAGTCACCGCGAAACTGTCCGATGGCCTTGAAGACCTGGACGAAGACTTCTTGAGTCATGTCCTCGGCTTCGTCGCGGCGACCGAGCATGCGGAACACCAACGCGAACACGCGGTTCTTGTAGAGCTCAACGAGCTCGTTGAACGCTCGCTCGTCATGCGCCCGCAGGCGCTCGATGAACTTACGCTCGCTGGCTTCGTCCGATTCGGGCACGCTCCACCAAGCCTCGAGTAAACCGTATAGCGGAACTTGGTCGGCGTCGGGCACACTCGGTGCTTCCCCGCTGATCGGAGGCGACTTGGTGCGCACGTTGCCGGCCACTCGCAGCGGACAGCAGCTTGCCCCACGGGGTTCCCATGGACTGCTGAGGTGGAGAAAAGCTTGGCAGAAAAGCGCAAAAGTGCGGAACCCAGGACCCGCGACGCTGTCCTGTGTGACCCGCCCGCGCTGTTTGAGTGGGCTGCTCAGCCGCGTGCTCAAGGGCGCTCAGCGCTGGGGCGAGGTGCTCCACTGGCGCAGCGCACCCGTGGCTGACGCACGCGACCGAGCGGCTTCAGCGCACTTTTGGGGCCGCCGGAGCCGAGGAAAATCCGGCTTTCTCCCCTTGAAGGAGACGCTCAGCTGACTAAGCTCCCGGCTCCTTCGCCCACAAGCGAAGACACTCTGGCGTCGTCTAAAGGCAGGACAAGGGACTTTGAATCCCTGAATCTAGGTTCGAGTCCTAGCGCCAGAACTGTGCGAGGCGCTGAAGCGCTCGCCACTCGCGACGGACTCTCTGACCGTCGCGAGTGCGAGCTTAGCTCGCACATTTCGCTCGGTTTCGAGTCCTAGCGCCAGAACTGTTCGGACGCCTGCGGCGTCCTCCCGTCTGCTGCGGACTCTCTGACCTCGAGAGCGCGAGCAGATCACTGCTCGCGCATTCGCGAGGGCGTGAGGCCGTAGGCCGAACGCAAATCAATACAGCGCGTGGGACGCACACCCTGTGCCTTGAGGAGACGAGAGCGACCCCTCGCCACGGCGGGGTCGCTCGAGGCGATCCGCTCTGGCGGACAACGCGGAGAGTCCTAGCGCCAGAACTGTGCGAGGCGCTGAAGCGCTCGCCACTCGCGACGGACTCTCTGACCGTCGCGAGTGCGAGCTTAGCTCGCACATTTCGCTCGGTTTCGAGTCCTAGCGCCAGAACTGTTCGGACGCCTGCGGCGTCCTCCCGTCTGCTGCGGACTCTCTGACCGTCGCGAGTGCGAGCTTAGCTCGCACGTGCGGCGCCCGGGAGGCGCCGCTAGAAAAGCAGCGCGAGGGCGTGAGGCCGTAAGCCGAACGCAAATCAGTACAGCGCGTGGGACGCACACCCTGTGCCTTGAGGAGACGAGAGCGACCCCTCGCCACGGCGGGGTCGCTCGAGGCGATCCGCTCTGGCGGACAACGCGGAGAGTCCTAGCGCCAGAACTGTGCGAGGCGCTGAAGCGCTCGCCACTCGCGACGGACTCTCTGACCGTCGCGAGGGCGAGTTCAGACGCTGGCGACCCCTTGCTTCGCTCGGGTCGCTTGCGCTGTGAGGTTGAGAGCTGACTGCTTGCGGTTTCGCGTTCAGACGCTGGCGACCCTTGCTTCGCTCGGGTCGCTTGCGGCTTGAGCTGGTTGGGCAGCTCAGGTCTTGGCCTGGGGGGCGGGTATGCTCGCCGTGCAACCCCGCGGAATCACGAGCATGAGCAAGTTTACCTCCCCTGATCGGGGGATTGGAGGGATGGCGGCTCGGGCCGACTATCCGGCGTCATGAGAAGAGTCACCTTGGGGGTACTCGCCGTGGCGCTTGGCCTGGTGGGATGTAGCGACGATGACACGAGCGGGTCTGGCGGCGCGAGCGGTGCTGGCGGCTCGTCTGCCGGGACCGGCGGAGATGCTGGGTCCAGCGGCTCCGGAAACGGCGGCGCTGGGGGCAGCGCCGCGAACGGCGGAACCAGTGGGAGCAGCGCTGGCGGGACGGGTGGCGGCACCGGCGGAGGTGCTGCAGGTGGCGCGAGCGGCTCTGCCGGGACCACTGGCGGCTCCGCGGGGACCACTGGCGGCTCCGCGGGGACCACTGGCGGTTCCGCGGGGACAACCGGCGGCACCGGAGGCAGCACGGCGGGCACGGGAGGAACGGGCGGCGCCTCTGCTGGCACATCCATCACGATCACCACGGACGGCGGTCGCCTCGAATTCGACGGCGCGTCGCTGACCTTCGGCCAGAACGCGGTCAGCGGAGATACGGTGATCACCAGCAGCTCCAGTAGCTCGACATCCGGACTGCCACGCGCAGCGGATATCCAGGGCAAGGTGTATGACCTCACCCCCAACGGCACGACGTTCAACGACGCGGGCGTGTTGACGCTACCGGTCAGCGGCGCAGCACCGAGCGGCAAGCAGTGGTTCATCGCGTGGCTCGACACCACGAACAACGTTTGGATCCCGGTGCCCACACTGCAGCTGACCGGACGCGTCGCAGCGCCGATCAATCACTTCACGTACTACGCGGTACTGCAGGGCAACGCCGCCGACGTGACGAGCGGTTGCAACATCGCAGCTCCGTGCGGAGGCACACTGGCATCCCACTACGACCTGGGCGGCTTCTGCTTCACAGGCACGCCACCCGGCGCCGGTCCTTTCCCGATCTGCACCACCGACTCGACAGGCTCCGTTGGAACGGTGGGCGGAAGTCTGTTCGAGTTCAACGGCGGCAACTTCGTCCACTCACTCACGGCCGCGACGAAGACGACGTTTCACATGCAGCCGACCTGTGTGACCAAGATCGAATCCGGTCTGAGCATCACGGTTGCCCAGTGTTCGGACATGGATGGCCCCCTGAGCGCAGCCATGAAGATGGCGATGGTTTGCGAGGGCAATCCGGCGACGCAGTGCGACTGTAGCGTGTTCCCCAGCGTCGTGGACAGCGGCGTCGAGACGGGGACGTACTCCACGGCAGGCACCAAGCTGACGCTCACCACGAGTAGCAAGACGGACACCATCGACTACTGCGTGAGCGGAAGCACGCTGCAGATGACGCGCGGCGAGTTCGAGTACGTTTACATCGAGTAGCGTATCCTCACGGCAAGCTCAGCGTCGTCGTTGCTGCCTCGACTGAAGCAAAAGCGGCGGCGCTGGCGCGCTACGCAAGCTGCTTGACGATGGACTCAGCCGCACGCTCCGCTTGCGCCACACAGTCCGGGATCCCGACTCCATCGTACGCGGCACCGGCGAGCTCCAAGCCACGCACCGCGTTGTCTCGCAGCCGCCCGAGGCGCTCCTTGTGGCCCAGGTGCGGCTGCGGATTGCTCTTGGGATAGCGGAAGACACGCGTCCACTCGGGCTCTCCCAGGCTGCCCATCAAGCGCTCGAGCTCCTTGAGCGCCCGCGCGCCGAGCTCTGCGTCGCTCTGCTGCTCCACCAGGTCGCCTCCCCGCGCTCCGCCAAGGAAAGCGCGCAGCAGTACCTTGCCGTCGGGCACTCGATGCTCCCACTTGGAGTTGATGAACGTGCCAGCGAGGATGTCGCCCTCACCGGGAGGGACCACGAAGCCAACTCCGTCGAGGGGGTGAGTGACTTGAGCACGGTCGAACGCGAAGAACACCGTCGCGGTGGACAGGTACTCGATGCTCGACAGATCGCGCGACAGTTCCTCGCTGGGCACGAGCTTCGCGGCCACCCGAGCGGGACAGGCAAGCACCACTGCGTCCGCCTCGAGCTTTCCGCTGGTTGACACGAGTTGCCACTTCTCGCCTTCGCGCCTCAGCCCATCGAGGCCCGCGCCGAGCTGAATGCTTCCCGGCGGTAACGCATCCGCCAGCGCCTCGATCAGGCTCAGCATGCCGCCCTTGAAGGAATAGAACGGACTCTCCGCGGTACCCCAAGCCGCCTCGATCAGTTGCTGGGTGCGCTTCCAGCGGCTGTTCGGCGTCGGTTCGCCTCTGACGCGGCGCCGTCCATCGGCACGCATCGCCAGCGTGCCTAGCACCAAGCTGCGATGCTTCTTCTCCAGTTCGATCAGCTGGGGGAACGTCGCTCGCATCGAGAGCTTGCGAATGTCTCCCGCGTAGATACCGCCCAGCAAGGGACCAGCGAGGCGCTCGGCGGCGGTCCCTCCCAAGCGACGCGAGAGGAAATCGTAGATCGACTCGTCGCGGTCCGCGGCGTTGCCTGCAGGCCAAAACGGCTCCGAGAACAGGCGCAGCTTGGCGGGCCATCCGAGCAACCGAGAGCGCACCAAGGGCCCCGGCCGCGTGGGTACACCGAGCGCCATCCCCTCGGGCATGGCTTCGAGCTGACCGGCGTGCGCCAGGTAGACCTTGCGGCCGTCAGGCTTGGTGCTGATCAGCTGATCTTCGAGCCCAAGTTCGCGCGCGAGCTTCACCGCCGCAGGCTTGGTGCGCACGAACGAGTCGGGGCCCCCGTCGATGACGAAGCCTTTTTCGCGCACGGTGACGATGTTCCCACCGAGGCGTTCACGGCTCTCGAGGAGCGTGATGCGCCACTCGGGACGCAGCTTGTGGATGCGATACGCCACGGTCAGCCCGGTGACACCACCGCCAACAACGACTACGTGCTTCGAGAGCGATTCGCTCACCTGTCGTCTCCTGACGTCGAGCTACTCAGCGAGCGCTGCGCTCGTGAACGTACTCCGCAACCATCTTCACCATATCCGGATTGGTTTCCGGGAGGATTCCATGGCCGAGGTTGAAGATATGGGGCTTACCCGCCGCCTCGTCCAGCACCCGATCGACGTGGCTCTTGGCGACGGCCTGAGGCGCCTGAAGGACCAGCGGATCGAGGTTGCCCTGGAGCGCGACGTCGTCACCTAGCTGCTCCCGAGCCCAGTTCATGGGTGTGCGCCAGTCGACTCCGATCACGGTGCCGCCAGCGGCTTTCTGATCTTTGAGCAGCATCGCCGTACCCGTGCCGAAGTGGATCACCGGCACACCCGTCTGCTCCAGATCCTTGAGGATGTGCGCGACGTGAGGCTGCACGAAGGCGCGATAGTCTGCAGGGGAGAGTGCACCAATCCAGCTATCGAAGAGCTGAACCGCTTGGGCGCCGGCCTCTACCTGGGCGCGCAGGTACCGGCGCACCACCTCGGAGAGCTTCTCCATCAAGCTCTTCCACAGCTCTGGCTCGCCATACATCATGCGCTTGGTGATCGCGTAGTGAGAGCTCTTGCCGCCCTCCACCAGATACGACGCGAGCGTGAACGGCGCACCCGCAAAGCCGATGAGTGGCGTCTTACCATCCAGTTCCTTGCGGATACTCTTGATCGCTTCGAGTACGTAGCCAAGCCCATCCTCCGGGTCGATGACGCGCAGGCGCTGGACACCCGCCTTGTCACGCACCGGGTCGAACACACGGGGCCCCTCGCCCGCAGCGAACTCGAAGGGCGCGCCCATCGGCTCGAGAGGCAACAAGATGTCGGCGAACAGGATCGCCGCGTCCACTGCGAACGCATTCACGGGCTGCAGCGTCACCTCGGTGGCTAGATCCGGTTGCTTGCAGATCTCGAGCAGCGTGTGGTTCTTACGAATGGCGCGGTACTCCGCCATGTAGCGCCCAGCCTGACGCATGAACCAAACGGGAGTCTGATCGACCGGTTCACGCCGGCATGCCCTGAGGAAGCGATCCCACATAAGGCCTCGGCTATCACGGCGCGCCCGCGTCAGCTACCAACACCGCGCAACCCAGCGCTCATGCCGCGCGTTTGGGTGAGCCGGAACGCGCGGCGATTTCGCGCGGCGCTTGGACGAGGCAGCGCCGGAGCAGCGTAAGCGAGGCGCTGCCCTCGCAAGCGGCATCCAGCGCTGCGGTCAGTTGACGCGGGGTGAAGCGCCGATGTCGCCGTGAGGCGCGGTCTCTCCGTTCGCCGCGCGTTGCTTCATGTCGTACTTCGACGGGCACTTCGCCATGATCTGTTCGGCCTGAAAGAAGCCTTCGTCCTGCAGCTTGCCGGTGACGGTGACCTCGACGTCCATCTCAGGCACGTCGCGGAAGGTGTCCGGCACGACACACTGGGAGTAACGGACCGGCAGCTTCTTGCCACCTTTTTCAATGTCGAAACGATACTCACAGGGCTGATCGCGCTTCTTTAGCGAGCCTTTGACCAGCGTTCCCATCACGCGGGTGTTGCGATTGAGCAGGCGCTCTTTCTCGCGCACGGCCTGATCAGCGTCCGTCGCTACCGCGACCTCATTGTCGAGCTTGGCCTTCTCGTCCATCAGCTGATCGACGCCGCGCGAATAGACCGCGTCGCCGTCGAACCCGGTGAACACCAGCACCAGCAGTCCGCCTCCGATCACGAGCAGCGTGATCAGGAGTCCGAGACTGCGCTTGCTTTGCTTCTTGGGCTCTGGCGCGACATCGGTGGCGACCGGGCTCTGAGCCTCGCTCGCCTCGACTGCCGCTTGTAGCTCGTCGTCGAGGTTCGACATTACTTGAGAGCGTAGTTTGTCCGCTGGGCCAGGTCCAGCGCACCCGGCTGGCTATTGTGTCGCAGCTCCATCGCGAAATGCACGACTACACAGCGGTTTGGGGGCTGCGGCAGACACCCCCAGGCGAGGATTGGGGGCGCCACCTCACGCCTTCGGTTTGACGCTCGGCCGACGCCGCACCCCGAAGCGTCCGCCCACATAGCCAGACGAAGTGGCCACCATCGCCAGGATGAGCGTGCCCAACACCGCGACCAGCAGGGACGGAAAGCTCCCACTCAGCACCGCGAGCACGCCCACGCCCACCGCCATCGCGAGTCCCGACAGCGCCGCGTGCAGTGCCCGTGCGCGTCCACCGAAGCGCCCGACCAACGCGCCCGCGCCGCCCGTTGCGATCATCAGCGTGAGAAACACCGGCCCCAGCTGAATCAAAAGCAGCGTGTCGTAGCTCGGAGCTCCATCGCTGCTCACCGCGAGCGTCCACTTCGCGCTCACCCACTGAGCGATCATCAAGAGGGGCAACCACAGCGTGAAGCCCAGCATCGCGCCAACGACGACCCAGCCGCGCGGCGAGCGCTCTTCGGCGGCGGCGTCTTCCGGATCTTGGTTCTGGATGACTGGGAGATGTCGTGCCAATGGGAGCACTCACGCAACTGGACCGTGTTTGAGTCGATAAAGAGTGCGCGCCCAGGGCGACGCGCCGCCACAGCTGTGTCCTAGCCCAAGGTGTAATACGGTCCTCGCCGACTGTCCTGATACGAGTGCCCTGATAACCATCCGCGACGCTTCGACTGCGAATCTCGATGATTCACTCACAGACTCCCCGCTTGCTCTCCGCTGCCTGCGTGCTCTGCGCGCTGACGAGCAGCATCAGCTCCAGGGCCGCTCAGTCCACCGACGTGACCGACGCGAGCTTGGCCGCGCCAGCGGAGCCCGAGCCGGCGCCCTACGCGCCCTACCAGGGTGAGGGCATTCCAGGTCCGGGTCCGACCTCCAGCACTGTGACGCCAGCGCCCTTGGCGGAGGAACCCGAGTTCGCCCGACGCTCCGTCGAGTTGGTGGTCGATCTGGGGCTTGGCGTGGCCCACTGCGCGGAGGGCGACGGGTCCGACGCGCGCTGCAGCGGAGTCGGCGGGGGTTTGAGCCTGGGACTTACGGCGCTCTGGCGCGTGACTCCGATGTTTGCTTGGGGTGGTACCTTCGAGGTCGCTGGTTTCCGCAATGAACCGGAAGATCCTCAGTACACGAACGCCCGCGCTGGCGCCGTGTTCATCGGCCTCGCGGGTCGCGTGTATTTCGCGGACGAAGGCGCCTTCGAACCCTTCGTCGAGCTGGGTTTGGGGGGAGGAGCGCTGGGCACCCGCCAAGACGAGCCAACCACAAACGGTCGGGCGGGCTACGAGGAGACGGGCGCGGGTCCCGCGCTGCGCGCCGGCATCGGCTTTGATTTCCACCTCACGCGCACGCTGCGTCTCGGGCCCGCGCTCAGCTTGACTCGGGTGTTCGTCGACAAGATCCGCCGCTGCAAGGCCACCGGTATCGGCGAGTGCCAAGACGTCTCCACAGACCTCGGGGGTCACCTGGATAGCTACGTCCAAGTGCTAGGCAACTTGACCTTCCAATTCGGCAGCGAGCTGTAGCAAATCCACCCGTCCCGCCATGGAGTACCTCGATCCCCTGAAGCTCGACCGCACGCTGTCTCGCGCAGCTGCGGAGTGGGTGCGCTGGTCAAGGCGCCTGAGAGCTGGCGAAATCGCGCCCCTCGGCGCCTTCGAAGTGCACCGTTGGGCCATCGGGAAGGAACGCTTCTCCCAGGTGCTCGAGCTCCACGAGGCCGATCCCCTGCGGAAACCCCTGAGCCGCTGGATCTACCGGCTCGCTGACGCACGCATCAATCAAGCGGCGCTGCTCGAGCAAGCGACGGAGCTCAGGACCACGCCGCGCAAGGTGCAGAGTGAGAAGCAGGAGCTGACCCTCGCAGCGCTCAAGCAACGAGCCCTGCGACCGCCAGGCGCGCTGGACGAGCGCATTGGACGCCGAACGGCGCTGCTGGAAGCGCTGACGCTCCACGCCCATGAATACCGCAGGGTAACGGCAACGCTCTGGCAGCGACGGCTCGAGGTGAGCAAGCGCATGGGCTTGTCCTCCGCTGACGAGATCGAGCTTCCCCATCCGGACAGCGCGAAGCTCGCGAGCGATTGGCTCGACTACACGCAAGATGCATGGCTGAGCCTGGGCCCCGATAGCCTGAGTCGCGTGCTCGAACTGGGTCTCGATGTGCGCGACGAGCACGGCTGGCCAGCGCGCATCAACCCTGACAGCCTGCGCCGCCTGCTCGATGAAGGTGAGCTGTTTCGCAGCCTGAACCTCGACCCAGGTCCGCTCCCCCAAGCGCTCGGTGGTGCTTCGTTCTTGCGCGCTCTTTCGCGCGTTGGCGCCGCCTGGCACGACGCGGCGAGCCCAAAGGATCAGCCGTTCGTCGTCACCTTCGATCCCTACGGTTTGCGCCGTCGCAGCGTTGGCGCCCGCTTCGCGCTCCTGGCGTTGAGCCCAAGCTACGTGCGGCGCAAGCTCGAGCTCTCCGGGCCACGCCTCAGCCAGCACCTGCGCTGCACCGCGATAAGCCTCTTATGGGAGACGCGCCTCGCCGCCCTCCGAGTGTTGCTTCGGGACCCGGCAAGCTACTCGACGGAGCGCTTCATCCAAGCCTTCGAAGAGCACGCGCGGCGAGCCACAGGGACAGCGCTGGATCCCAGGCTGTGCGGTGCTCTGGTGGAGCTCCACCCCGACGACGCTCAGCGCTTCTTGGGCGCTCCGCTCGCTGCCGCCGAAATAGTGCGTCTGCGCGACACCCACGACGAAGACTGGTTTCGGAATCCACGCGGAATCGATCAGCTCCGCTCAGAGGCCGCGCGTCCCCCATTCACCCAGGTGGAATCGGTAGACCTCGCGCCCCTCGCCGCCGCGCTGCTCGAGTACCTGGGCTAGCGTCAGGCTCAGTCAAAGCCACCTGAGATGCCCGCTCCGGCACTCTCCAGGTGGTACTTGAAGCCAATGATGATCGCGGTCGCCTTTTCTCCATCAACGCTACGACGTGCGGAGATCTCGGCAGAAACTTGCTGGTCGACGTACCCAAGGCCTGCCGAGATCCAGTGCGTCGCGGGCCCCTCGTCGTAGCGATAGCCGACCCTGAGCGGGACCACATTACCCGCGAGGTACTCGAAGCCTCCCATGGCGAGCACGGTGGTCCGTTGCCATGTGGTAAAGTCTGCAACCAGGTCGCCCTCGATGGTGAAGTCTGGCGTTCCGTAGCCGATGCCACCTCCGAGTCGCGAAGGCAGAAAGCCGTTGTCAGGGTTCGTCAGGCTGTTGCCGACGAGCGAAATCGCGAACTCCGGCGTCGGACGGAAGGACATGCCAGCGTCAAACGTGAAGTCTCGAACGATGTTCTCGCCCGGGAGTCCTGCCGCAACGGCGTCGTTCCCAAGCGGACCGTCACCGTTCTCCTTCATCCACATGACGCGGCCGGCCATCCCCAGCTGAAACTGCTGAGAGAAAGGGAACGCGAGGGCGAAGCGCAGATCGTTCCACTGCCGGTCCACGCCGTCAGGGTCCTGCCGATTGAAAGCAAACGCCAACCCGCCGGCGAGCTGGGTCCGACTCCCCACGGAATCGACTGCCGCCGCTCCGTAGGTCTGACGACTCGCCTCTGGCCAGAGGGCCGCGAGCGCGCCGATGTGATAGACGCGTGACGCCGCCATATTTCCGGGGTTGATGTAGATAGACTCCGTCGAACTCGAGAATGCTCGAAGCGCGCCGCCCATCGCCGCGGTGCGGGGCGTTTCAATGTCTCCGTAGTCGAATCCGGTCTCCGGCGGGAGGTCGCTCGGGTCAGCGGCCGCTGAGGTGCTCACCCCGAGGCAGGCGCCAGCTAGAGCCGCAGCACACAACCATTTCGGCACCACCCGCTTCAGCTCAAGGGCGTCGAAGCGTTGCGTCCTGAGCCGAAGGGCGCGGTCGGGCGGTGATGATGAACGCGGTTCTTCCATCGGTGGGCACTCGGACGACATCGCGCCCACTAACTGGCCCGCTCGAAGTGGGCCAACTTTGTCGCGCGGAGCTTCCCGGTCGCGGCGTGATCGCGATCAGCGCGCGCCGGACGTGGCACGCTGCTCAGACGAGCACCGTTCAGAGACCGCGCGTACGTCGCCGTTGATGGAGCGCGACCAGGAGTGAAATCCCCAACGGGTTGTGTGTTGCCTGTGGATGCGTTGTGTGTGGCGCGCGCAGGTGATCTTGGATCCGCGAAGGGTCGCTCACCGATGCATCCACAAGGCTGTGGACGGCGTGATCGATGGACGCGCTTCTAGATTTTTTTGGACGCTCACCCTTGATCTCGCAAACCGCGAAAGTTGGTGCGGGGTTGCCGTCGTCACACACGAGGCGCGAAGCGATTCAGCCGTAATTTCAGCTGGATCCGCGATCAACAAGCAGCCGTCAAAGTGCCCACGGTCACGTGCGCGTCACACCCTGATTTTTGTTAGATGGACTTTGCTGCGGGATCGCGGCGATCCGAAAATCGTCCATTGAACTCGTGCGCGAGGCGGTGCTAGCTGAGCACTCGCTCGTTGGTTGGGAACGCGGCAAAAACGGACGCCGCAGAACCACATCGACCCGATCGAAGTAGGCACACAGCACGACCACAGGCCACGCTGCGCGGGCCACACCGCATAGGCCACACGCATCGGCCAGGCTGCACAGAGACCAGACAGCACAGCCGCACACAGCCGCACAGCCGCACAGCCGCACAGGCCACAAACCAACGACCGCGAGTAGACTAGCTAAGGGGGGGACAGTGTGTTGATTGGGCGATGCGTCGCCCGCTGATAGGCTCACCGGTCCAGGTGGGTTTCGATTCGTCGTTCGCGCCTCCTGGGTGCAACGCCGGTCACAAACCGATCGCTTCACACCCATGTGAAGTCTCATTCAAGACCAGCGACCCAGCGGTCGTTCGGGTCTGAGGCATCGTCGTCCCTGAGATCTTGTTCGTTAGCCAGCAACTCCTTAACGACGCCAAGCACCAACCGCACACACCATCACTCGTTCGCGCTCGAACGCGCGGATAGCCAAGCCCAGAGCCCTCTCCACTCTCCAATCGCTCACGAGACTCAAAAGCTTGCCCTCGACCCTGCGCCTCCATCGACGCGCCTCTTTCATCGCCGTTCGCGCCCAAGCTGCGAACCACCTACCCCACGCTCGCCCACGCCTTTCCACAGGCTGTGGACAAGTTGTGGGGGCTTCAGCGTGGTCTGCTCACTCCAAGCACCACGTAGGCCAGCACCCGCATCACCGACCCAGAATCTGAAGCAGGATGACTAGCTCAAATCTCGATATCTGGACTGCTGCCCTGGAACGCACTCGCAAGGCGTCGCCTGCGTCTTTCGAGCAGTGGTTCTCCTCCATCCAGTTCGATAAGTTGGAACCGGGTCGCCTTGAGCTGACCGCGCGCGATGAATTTGTGCGTGACTGGGTGAAGACTCATTTCCTTCCCAGCTTGGTCAACACCATCGACGAGCTGCGGGCTCGAGAAGGCGCTGCCTTCGACCCTCTGGCCAACGACCTCTCGTCTCACGCCCACCTGCCTCAGCCCAGCGAACCCACTCAAGTCGAGTGGCGGATCTCGAGTGAGCTGAACAATCCGGTGTGTGATGGTAAAACCTTGCGTCCGGCGGTTCGGCCGCGGCGCTTGCAAGTCAGCGAGCCCCCGCCCCCTTCGTCGCGCTCCGATGGCGGTGTTCGTTTGGAGTCTCATGCGGACCCGCTCTCGTCATCCCCTCGCTCGCAATCCCCTCGCTCGCAATCGACCAGCTTCGACTCCCGGATCCACCCTGTGCGCGCATCACTGAAGGACGTCCTCAACCCGAAGTACACCTTCGAGAACTTCGTCGTCGGCCCGTCGAACGAGCTGGCATACGCCGCCGCCATGTCGTCGGCTGGCGACGACGGCCCTCGCTACAACCCGCTGTTCATCTGCGGCGGCACAGGCCTCGGCAAGACCCATCTGGTTCACGCGATCGCGCAGCGCTTGCTGGACCAAAAGCCCAATGCTCGCGTGATCTACGTGTCGGCGGAGCGCTTCACCAACGAGTTCATCGAGGCGCTTCAGCACCAACGGATGGACGAGTTCCGCAATCGCTACCGCCGCGAGTGCGACCTCCTGCTGCTTGATGACATCCAGTTCCTCGCGGGAAGAGAGCAGACCCAGGAGGAGTTCTTCCACACCTTCAACGCGCTCCACGAAGCGGATCGCCCGATCGTCGTCACGAGTGATACGTATCCTCAGCAGCTCCAGCGCATGCCAGAGCGCTTGGTCTCACGCTTCACCTCGGGCCTGGTCGCTGACGTTCAGGTGCCACGGCTCGAGACACGCGTGGCCATTGTGCGCAAGAAGGCACAGCTCGAAGGCATCCCGCTGACCGACGAGGTCGCCGTCTTGCTCGCTCAAAACGTGCAGAGCAACGTGCGTGAGCTCGAAGGGGCTTTGATCCGCTTGGCAGCGAAGTCGTCCCTCACCGGGCGCCCCATCGACTATGAGTTCGCCAGCCGCGAGCTCGCAGCCGTTGCCCCACGGCGACAAGAGCCAGTCAGCGTGCAGGACATCCAGCGCGCCGTCTGCAACCACTTCCGCCTCACCAACGCCGAGCTCCTGAGCAAGGACCGCCACAAGAGCGTCGCGTTCGCGCGCCAGGTCGCGATGTACCTCTGCCGTCAGCGCCTGCGCTGCAGCTACCCCGAGCTCGGTCGCTCTTTTGGCAACCGCGATCACACGACGGTCATGAGCGCCGTGCGTCGAGTGGAGGCGTTGCGCCAGAAGGATCCTCAGGTCAACGCACACCTCGAGGCCATCGAGCAGGAGCTCGCATCGAGCGGCGAGTGAGCGCCCGTTGGTCCCGCTACCAGCGACCCCAGCCCCAAGAACGCCGACTCGGATTGAGTCGGCGTTCTTCGTTTCAGCTCTCAATCTCCCCCTGCGGTTTGCTTTTGGGGGAGAGGAGCAACAGGGGTTGTCGGTACCGCTGCGCCGCTTCAGCGGCTAGTCTGCTTGGCCTGCTTACTACCGCGCGGCAATGTATCGGGCGCCTGTACTACCACGTCGGGCAAGTCAGGCGCCGGGAACTGACCTCGCGTCTCCGGAAAGCTCCCCAGTCGTTCGGCGATGCGGGAAGCCACGGCGGCAATCACCTCGCCTGCACCGACGCCAAGCGCGCTGCCGTAGGTGAAGCGCCCCTCACTGTGTGAACTGAAGCGCTCTCGGGTCAGGCTGAATCCATCACGTACCAGCTGCCAGCGCCCGCGAGCAACCGCGCCCCAACCCGCATCGTGGCCAGGCTCGACGGCATTGAGCTGTAGCTGAACGCGAAGCAGGTAGTCGCCAGGCTCAAGGGCGTCCCCACGCTGGCGCACCCTCACATCAGGAAAGCTCGCCCCCAGCAGGCGCACGAGCTGCGCGCCCATCTCAGCTTGTACCTCACGGAAGCACACCGGCTGCCTGCGAAGCGCCTGAACGCACTGCGTGTTCGGAGTCTCGTCGCGCAGTTCGACCCACAGCCGCGAGGAGTGCTTGACCTGGGTAGGGGCGGCGTATACCGGGACGTTGGACACTGGCGCCCGGTGGCCAATCACTTCCGCGGGGGAACAGCCCAAGGTGGCCACGCACGCGGCGCCACCAAGCACAGCGAGGGTCGCATTTCGGCGGCCTAACCCCGCGGAATACCAAGGTTTCGGGCTATCGACCTGACGCCAACGCATGAACCTAGCCCACGAGGGATGCACCATTCGCACAGGTTAGCCATAGGGAAAGCTCCGACCCCAAAATGTTGCGGGGTCGACGAGCCCCAATTTCTCGCATAATTCTCGATAGTTAGAGAATTGCGAGTCGTTCTTGCAGAAGTATTCTTCAGCAAAAACTAGCTGGTTTGACAAAGCCTCTTATATTTCAAGGTCTATGGCAGACCTACGGCATATCCATCAGTACATGACGGACCGCCGCCGCGTTCTGCTGGACGATGGGAGAGTTGGCAAGATTGTCCGAGTGGACACCACCTATCCCAGTGGAGGCACCCTCGTCTCGATCTGGACAGAAGAGGACAAGGGGCCCACGGTCGCCAAGGTTGAATTGGCCCGTGTCGTCGGACCGGCTCCGGCGCAATCCGCGTGACAGCAGACGCCCCGCGCCCACGACGCCAGAGACCCTGGCGGTGGGCGCGGAGGCGGTCGACTTTTCTTGTGCTCTGAAGAAGCGTTCGCAGCTGGCTTAGCCCGCGCTCCGCGCCTCGAGCGCCTCGAGCTGCATGCGGCAGTCCTCGCTCAGCAGCCGATTCTTGGAGTCTTCGGCGAGACGCCTCGCGAGCGTCAGCTCACGACGTGCTCCGAGTACGTCGCCTTGCTCCGAGAGCAACTTCCCGAGCAAGTACCGCCCAGTGATCGCATCCCAGGTCCAGCGTTGTGCCTCGGCTGCAGCCAGGCGTTCACCGAGCACCCGACGCGCGACGTTGGAGCCGTTGGCCGCGTCCAAGTACGCCAACATGATGCGGTTGAGATTCACCATGCGGTCAGAGCCGATGACCTCGGCGACCTCGAGGGACTTCTGCAGCGCAGCGTAGGCGCGGGGCAGCTCCCCAAGCCGCATCAATGAGTCGCCTTGATTGTGCAAGTTCACCGCGACCTCGTGGCTGAGACCCGCTTCGCGCCCCAGCTCAGCGGCTTGCTCGGCGGCCAACGCAGAGCCACCCCAGTCGCGCTGGAACGCGCGGATCAGTGCGCGTACCTTCGCGCGCTCGCAGAGCAGCACCGGGTCGTCCTCAGCCGGCAGGATCGCGCTCGCAGCATCGAGCGCCTGCTGCGCCGCGTCCAGCTCACCGGCGCCGGCGAGAGCCTGAGCCGAGGAGAGTTCCATGCGATGTCGCTCGAAAGCGTCGCCGGCGGCAAGCTGCTTGGCGCGCTCGATGGACTCCATTGCCGCACGGAAATCACCCTGATGGAAGCATACCTCGGCTTCGGCCGCGAACAGCGCGCGCTGCTCAGCGCTGCTCAGCGACGTGTGCTGTGCGAGCTGCGCCGCGCGACTCAACAGCTGACGAGCTTCCTTGTAGCGATGCAACGCTCCTAGACTGAGCGCCAGGTCCACCCCGGCTCCGAGGCGCAGCCCAGGTGTCATTGCGCTGTCTTGCTCGAGGCGCGCCGCCAGACGCAAGACGAGCTCCGACAGGCCTTCCCCCGAGCGCACGTGGCGGATTGCGCGGGACAACGCCCGCACCCACTCAGCGAGCTGTTCGCCGCCGCGGGCATCCCAGTCAGCCAAGTCGAGGGCTCGTGCCAAGTCGCCAACGGCATACTCGAGGCGGCGCGCGTTGAGCTGGTACATGCCGCTCGTCGCGTAGAAGCCCGCGGCGCGGTCCAGCTCGCCGGCCGCCGCGAGGTGGTAAGCAATGCGCCCCGCCTCTTGCTCGGTGCGATCCCCGAGGATCATCTGATAGGCATTTGCTGCGCTGTGATGTAGCTCGATCAGCTGCTCGTCTTCAAGGCTCGCGACGATGACCTCGGCGAGCAGCGGTGAGGGGAACGAGAGCGCCACTGGGCCATCGCGCAACATCAGCTTCGAGGCTTCAAGGCGCTCCGCCAGGGAGTTCAGGTGCCCCAAGCTGCAGTCGAGCATGGCGCTCAAGACTGACGTATCCGCGGGGGAAGTGACGATGGCCGTCGCGATCATCAGATCGCGCTCTGGATCCTCCAGGCGCCGAATGCGATCACCAAGCAGTGAACGCAGCGGCCGGGGCACGCTGAGCACGCCGCCCAGATCGAGGCGCGTGATCTGTTTGTCCTCGACCACGATGGCGCCTGCTTCCTGAGCCTCACGCAGGAGCTCTTCGACGAACATGGGGTGACCCGCGCAGCGCTCGTGGACGAACTGGAACAATGCTTCCGGAACCTCCCTCACCCCCAACCGAACGCACACCAGGCGATACACGTCGTCTTCGTCGAGCGTCCCGAGCTGCACCTCCTGATAGCCCGGTAGTTCACGGAAGTGCGCGGCTTCACCGCTACGCGCCGCGAACAGCAGAATCAAGCGCGCACGCTCCAGGCGCTCGGCGACGCGACTCAGCAGCTCGACGCTGGGAGCGTCGATGTCCTGGGCATTGTCCCACGAAAAGACATGCAGCTGGTCCTTCGCCAGGCCATCCAGCATGCCAGCGACTGCGTTCTTCAGCACACCAGCGGACGCTGCGCGATCCCCCCGGGTGAGCCCAAGCTCCGTGAGCACGATCTCGACCTCTTCGTCGTGCAAACCAAGCGCCCGCAGGCGTGGCTCCACCGCTGCGATGCGCTCGGGGGAGTCCCCCTCCCGCACGCCGCACAGCGAGCGAAGCATGGCGACAATCGCAGAGTAGGGCAGACTCTTTCCGCTCGGAACACACTCCGCCAAGTGACAGCGGATGTTGAACTCGCCGCGTTGGATGCGGCGTTCCATCTCGTAAACCAGGCGCGACTTGCCAATGCCGTGCTCGCCAACGATGCCCACCACTTGCAGGTGGCGGCGAGAGGCACGCGCGAGCACGCCGCCCAGGCGCTTGAGTTCATCCAAGCGGCCCACGAAGCGCCCATACGCCTCGCGAGGCGAACGAGGCTCCCCCACAATCCAGGCCCGCGCCGCCGTGCGACCCGCCCCAGGAGCAGACTCGAGCGAGAACAGCCGCCCCACGTTCTTCGCTGCGGCGTCGCTGATGATCAAGCTGCCTTCCAAGGTGGTGCAGAGCTCACGTGCTTGACCGAGCAAGGCGCTCACGTCGCCAGCGTTGACGTCGACATTCGCAGCAGCCGCGATGCGCCCCGCGTGGATCCCGACGCCTGGCTCCACATCACTTGCGCCGAGGCTCCTCAGCAAGACCAAGCCGGATCGCACCGCGAGCTCCGTGTCGCGCCCGTCTGCCTCCTCGAGTCCAAATAACGCGACCAGTTCGTCTACGCCAAAGCTCAATACGCGAGCGCCATAACGCTCCACGACCTCTCTAGCGCGCTCGCTCGTCTCCTCGGTGGTAGATCCACGGGGAAACCGCACGACCAGCGCGGAGACTTCACGTCCCGCCAGATCGGCCAGTGGGCGCGCGCTCGCGACGGCGGGCTCCGGCGTGGTGTCCAGCACCTGAGCGACACCCTGAAACCGCCCTGACGACGGCGGAGCGTCGCTGCCGCTGACGCGCGCCGACACGATGCGCGACTCCGACGGCAGCTCGAGCCTGGGCTCGGAGGGCAACTCGGGACTGGAGGGCGCGTCGTCGAGTTCCTCGATCAGCTCGCTCAGGTCGCGCGCGCCCTGCCGCGCGCCCGCCGCGTATAGCTCCTCCAGCAGCTGTTCGTAAACGCGCGCGGCGCTCTCTCCTCGCTTCGCGGGGTCCTGCTCGAGCAGCTGCATGACCAAGGCCGAGAGCGACGGCGCCAGATCGGAGCGCAGCTCCGCAGGCTGCAGAGGCTTTTCCCCGAGGATCCGGGAGGTAGTCTGCGTGGGTCGGGCGCCCATGAATGGGTGCTTACCTGTCAGCAAGCGATAGGCGAGCGTGCCCAGGCTGAAGAGGTCACTACGCGCGTCGATGTCGTTCCCGCAGATCTGTTCCGGGCTGGTGTATCCGAGCTTCTGATTCAAGAGCTCTTCTGGAGCGCGTTCCCCCAGGGAATAAAAGGCGCGCCCGATTCCAAAGTCGCTCAGCTTGACTTCGCCTTCCCAGCTCAAGAGCACGTTGCCAGGATTCAAGTCGCCATGGACGATGCCGAGCGGTGTTCCTCGCTCATCGCGGCGACGGTGTGCGTGATCGAGCGCCTTCGCCAGCTCACTCACGATGAAGAGCGCGAGGCCCACTGGCACCGCTCGCCCTGCGCGATCGAGGCGCTCGAGCAAACGACGGAGGTCGAGCCCCTGAACCAGCTCGGTGGCCATGAAGAAGCTGGTCCCCACCGCCTCGTCGACGCGCCCCAGATCGAAGACCTGCACGACGCCGGAGTGGCTGAGACGCACGGAGAGCTGAGCTTCCCGCACGAAGCGCCCGACGAAGTCCGCCTCAGCCGAGAGCTCTGGGAGCACCCGCTTGATGACCAGGGTCTTTTCGAAGCCTTCGACTCCGAAGCTCTTCGCCTTGAAGACCTCCGTGATGCTGCCGCGCCCGAGCAGGTCGAGCAGTTGGTACCGACCGTAAGTTCCCAGACTGCTCACGATTCTTCTTCGCCGCCGTACATCGCTTCCGCGATCTCGAACGTCGCGTTCTCGAGCCTCGCATACGCATCGCGAATGGTGTCGATGTCGCTGCCGTTCTCCAGGCTGGCCTTCAAGAACACGAGATCTTCCTTCATCGCCGCGACCTTCTCGGCATCGAGCAGGTCGCCGTAGCCTTCAATCGCTTGATCGGTCGTGTAGATCAGAGTCTCCGCCTGGTTTTTCAGCTCAGCCAGCTCGCGACGCAGCTGGTCGGTCTCCTTGAACTTCTCGCCTTCGTTCACCAAGCGGTCAACCTCGTCTTGGCTGAGACCGCTGGTCGGCGTGATGTTCAGCGACTGGGCGCGGCCGGTCCCAAGGTCCTTGGCCTCGACGCTCAGGATGCCGTTTGCGTCGATGGCGAACGTGACCTGGATTTTCGGGACACCGCGCGGCGCAGGCGGGATGCCGGTCAGCTCGAAGTGCGCCAAGCTGCGGTTGTCGGCAGACATCTCGCGCTCACCCTGCAGCACGTGGATCGGCACGAATGGCTGATTGTCGACGCTGGTCGTAAAGATCTCGCTCTTTTCCGTGGGGACAGTCGTGTTACGCGGGATCTGCTTGTAGAAGATGCCCCCGCCGGTCTCCACACCGATCGACAGGGGCGTGACGTCGAGCAGCAGTACTTCATCGATTTGGCCGCCTAGGGCTGCGCCTTGAACCGCGGCTCCAATCGCAACCACCTCGTCGGGGTTCACGCCCTTGTGGGGGTCGCGACCGAAGAGATCCTTCACTGCGCGTTGCACCGCGGGCATGCGCGTCATGCCACCGACCAACACGACCTGGTCAATCTGGCTCGGCCCGACCTTCGCGTCGCTCAACACGCGTGTGCAGGCTTCGATGGTGCGCTCGATCAGATCCGACGTGATGATCTCGAGTTCGCTGCGCTTGAGTGTGCGCTCCAAGTGCATCGGCCCGCTGGGCCCCGTCGCGATGAACGGGATGTTGATCTCGGTGGAGAGCGAGCTCGACAGCTCATGCTTCGCGCGCTCCGCCGCCTCCTTGAGGCGCTGGAGCGCCATGCGGTCCTTGCGCAGGTCGATGTCGTGCTGCTTGAGGAACTCCTCGGCGAGCATGTCGATGATGCGGATGTCGAAGTCTTCACCGCCGAGGTGGGTGTCGCCGCCGGTTGCCTTCACGTTGAAGACACCGCCTGAGATCTCGAGAATCGAGATGTCGAAGGTGCCACCGCCCAGGTCGTAGACGGCGATGCGCTCAGAAGCGGTCTTGTCGAGGCCGTAAGCCAACGCAGCCGCAGTGGGCTCGTTGATGATGCGCTTCACCTCGAGCCCAGCGATGCGTCCGGCGTCCTTGGTGGCTTGCCGCTGGGCGTCGTCGAAGTACGCGGGGACCGTGATCACCGCTTCGACCACGGTCTCGCCAACGAACGACTCGGCGATCTGCTTCATCGCCGTGAGGACGAAGCTCGACACCTCGGGCGGCGACATCGTCTTGCCCTGGACCTTCACCCACGCGTCGCCGTTGTCATGACGCGCGACCTCGTAGGGCACGGTCTCGCGGTGACGCTTGCTGTCTTCGGCGTCGAAGAGCTGTCCCATCAGTCGCTTCACGGCGTAGACGGTGTTCTCGGGGTTGGTGGTCGCTTGACGCTTGGCGACCTGCCCGACCAGACGCTCACCGCTCGCAGTGAACGCCACGATGGACGGCGTGGTGCGCGCGCCATCTGCGTTGGGGATGACCCGCACTTCGGGTTCTCCACTGGCGCTGACGCCTTCCAAGACGGCGACACACGAGTTCGTGGTCCCCAAGTCGATACCAATGATCTTGCCCATGGGACGCGTGAGCATACCCGCCCACCCGAGTGGACTGGAGGGATATGGTTAGGTTTTTAGGTCAGAGCCAGCGCCCGCGCTCACGCTTGAGCCCGTGCAGGCGCGCTGCGCTGAGCGCGCCAAGCTGTTCGGCTCGCTGCCTGGCCCGCCAAAACGGCGCCCAGCGCGTGCCAGAACCGCAGGAACTAGGGGGCCTTCGCCACGACGACGAGTGCGGGACGAATCAATCGCTCGCCTTGGCGATAACCCGCTTGCACTTCGGCCGCGACGCTTCCGGGTGGGTGCTCATCGGTCGCCATCTGCTGGATCGCCTCGTGAACACTCGGGTCGAACGGCTTACCAACCGACTCCACCCGTTCGATGTTGAGGCGTCCAAGCGTGTCGGTGAACTGCTTCATCACCATGCGGATGCCATCAGCCAACGACTGCACTTCCGAGGCGGTCTCAGCGTGCTGAGCTGCGCGTTCGAGGTTGTCGAAAACGGGCAGCATCTCCTTCAGCAGCTGGTCGGTGCCCCGTTGCTCCGCGTCCACCAGCTCCTTGCGGGTGCGCTTGCGGAAATTGTCGAAGTCGGCGGCGGTACGCAGCAGTTGTTCCTTGAGCCGCTTGGCCTCAGCCTGAGCCTGCTCTAGCGGATCTGCGGGTGCCTCGGCAGCCGCCGTTTCAGCGCCGGAGCTGGCTTCCGCTTCGGCGGGGCTCGCTTCGGGCGTAGCGGTCTCGGTTGCTTGGTTCTCGTTCTCGTCGCTCACGGGCCCGCTAATATAATCAACGGATCCGCTTTGCAAACGTGTGGCCGACGTTTCCGGCGGCATTGGCTCAGAACCATCGAAAAACGCCGGGACACTAGTGCCGGGCGTCCTTGGGCGCGTCGATGCAACGAGCTTGGCGGAGCGCCGTGACCTCGCCCCCGCTCGAGCGGGCGTCGTCGAGCAGCGGCTCAGGAGGCGGGGCGAGCCAAACATCGGGAGCCTGCGGGAACGCCCAGAAGCCCAAAGGGTTTCCCAAGGGCAAGCGCTCGACCGCTCCCGGACTCGGCTCGTCTGCGTTGCCGCGACCGTAGGCGATGCGCTCGAGCCAGAAGCAGTAGCCGTCCGCCGCGGGCACGTAGAGATGGCGAACCGCGCCCTGAAGCGTGAGGTCCGCCTCGGCGATCACACGCTCGCTGGGCAACCCAGCGTCGATCAACGTGCGGAAATGCCGACGGCCCGCCGGCAGACGCAGCGCGACACCCGCTTCTGGTGACTCCTGACTCGTCACTGGGACGCGCGCAATCACCTCACCATCGACCTCGAGGGAGATTGGCTGCTCCGTAAGGTTCAGGACCTGGATGCGCGGGCGATGCACGACGTAACTCGCGATGCTGAGCAGCGCCGTCAACAAGAGCACTCCGTACATCCAGCGTCCCCCCATGAGCGGCGGCAGTGCACTCCAGCGCTCTGAAGTTCTCGAGAGTGCGATCACCCGCCGCGGGTTCAGGGCGAGCACCTGGTGCGCAAAATCCGGGCGCGTACAGCGGACGACCGCAACCGTCTCCGCTTCCCCCGGGGAACGGCCGGTCTCCCGAATCGCCACCACGGGCGCAGGCGAACAGTTGGGCGTGCGACGGAGCCGCGCCCAGACGTACCAGCCCAAGCTGCGCAGCCCAAAGAGCGCAAGAACGATTCCGCATGGCAATAGAAAGAATCCCCAGCGACTCAACCAAGAGTCCACCGAAAGTTGCCAAGTGCCGCGACTGGCAAGGCGCTCGAACACCAACGGCAACCCTAGCGCGGTCGCGCCGCCAACCAGCGACGCCGCCAAGACCACGCTCAGCGAACGCGTCCTCGCCACCGCGTCATGGGTGAGGCAGCGTTCGCACAGCGGCACGATCAGCGCCCCTATCTGCGCGTCCAAGTCGAGTCTCCGCGATGCACTCGAAACAGCCCCGCAGCAGGCGCACACCTGCGGCAGGACCAGGGACGCCAAGGCTCGATGCGCCTCTTCCGCAGCAAGGCTTTTGGTCGCCGCCTTTGACTCCCGCGAATTTGGGGGTGAGGGAGCGCCTTCTGCGGCTCCGTGCGCGGCGCCCAGCGAGGTACTTTCTCGATCCTCGTCCGCCACTACGGTGAGCGGCAGCACCCCCAGCTCAACGGGTTCCGCGGCGGGGCCGACGGGGACGTCGGCCGCGGTCGCACTACTCCCGGTCGCACGATACGCGCTGACGCCGCCGGTAGCGTCGCCGAGCGCCGTGATCGACGCGTCTTCGCCCGAATTGGACTCAGCTTGATTCACGTCCCCAGAGGAGGAACTCGTGTCGTGATTCAGGTCGCTCATTCGCGTCGCCGGTCGCGTCGACAGTCAAACGAAGTCCGAGAAAGCCGACTGAGAACCGCAGAACCAATAGCACTTGCGCCACCAAGACAGCGAGTGACCAAACGCTAGCTAGCCGCAAGCCGAGCGACCGCGATGGATCACCGACAGCCACTCAAGGATGTACTACCTGACCCACAAGTGGCCGACCGGACGGAGCCTCTTGGGCTTGCCGCGCTCTCCCCTCGTTGTGGGATAGACCTCGGCCCTGAAACCGCGGAACGTTTTAGATTAGAGGTAGTCCCGGCGGCGGCGGTTTCGGGTACGCTCAAACGTTACGCATGCGTGGGGGGAACGCATTGCCCCAGGTCGGGGACAAGTATCGACTGCTGGAGCAGATCGGTTCTGGTGGGATGAGTGTGGTGTACCGGGCGGAACACCTACTCATTGGCCGCGAGGTCGCGGTGAAACTTTTGTTACCGGAGCGAGCCGGAGATCGCGCTCTCGGGGCCCGCTTGATGCGCGAAGCGCGCGCGCTCGGAAAGTTGCATCACCCCGGCGTCGCCCAGGTGATGGATGCAGGCGTGTGCGAGATGGGACCCTACTTGGTGATGGAGTTCTTGGAAGGCGTAACGCTGAACCAGTTCATCCGTCAGACCAAGCTCACGATCGATGCCGCACTGGGGGTGGTAGTTCGCGTGTTGGATGCACTCAGCGCCGCCCACGAGGTGGGCATCGTGCATCGCGACCTCAAACCGGAGAACGTCTTCCTGAGTTTGGATGACGCCGGCAAGCCAAGCATCAAGCTGCTCGACTTTGGGATCGCAAAGTCACTCGAGGAGGGTGGAGATAGCGAAGCTCGCACTACCACCGGAATGATCCTGGGCACCCCTGACTACTTGAGCCCGGAGCAAGCCACTGGCGATCACTGGGTCGATGCGCGCAGCGACGTGTTCAGCGCGGGCGTGATGCTCTACGAGCTCCTGACCGGAGATCGCCCGTTTGCTGCCGCGTCAGCGGTTGCAACCGCTTATCGCATCGCCCACTCGGAGCCAGAACCGCTCAGTCAGCGCAAGATGCCTCGCGGCCCTGCACTGGACGCTTTGCTGGGTCGCGCCATGGCGAAAGACCGCGAGCGCCGCTACACCTCAGCACAAGATTTCCGCAGAGATTTAATAGCTCTCATCGAAGACCCAGACGCCATGGAACTCGAGCTCGCGGGCAGCCTCCGCCTGCGTCAGAGTCAACGCGTCGCCGCGCGCTCGCGGCAGTCTGCGCTGCCTCAAACGCCCACGGTGCGGCTCGATCAGGAAGTCCCCAAGCACCGCGCGGTCCGCACCAGTCGCCCCCCGAACGTGGCAGCGCCGAAGCCCTCCTCACCAAGCGAGCTGTTGGTGGCAGAGCGGGAGCTGCGAGCTTCGCCGCCTGTCCGCGAACGCGTGGGGGAGACCTTGGAGAGCCTGCGACAGCTCGACTGGTCCCAGCGTCCCAAAGCCGAAGCGCAATCTCCGTTTCACACGCGTGGCGCCGTGATTCAGGCGCTTGACCGCTACGTAGCGCAGAACTTCGCACCCTGGATGCATCGCCGCGTGTTGGATGGCCTTCCGCCCGACGCGCGCGCCGAGCTGGAAGAGCAGACTCTGCAAGCCATCGTCTATTACCCCATGGATATGGCCACGAGCTATCTCCGGGTAGCGACCGATGAGCTCTACGGAGGAAATCCCGCTTGGTGCCGCCAAGCAGGAGAGAGCGCCGTCGAGGGCAGCCTGGGTCCGATGCTTCGATCCGCACTCAGGCTCGCGCCCTTGGTGGTCGTCTTGCGGCGCTTGACGACCGCCTGCAAGCCACTCTTGGATTTCGGAGACTGGCAGCTCGACCCACATAACGGGGAGCTGACGATAGAGAGCTTCGAGGCGGCCCCCATGGGGCTCAGGCTCTGGCTGACCGGCGTGCTGTCAGGCGGCCTGCGGCATGCGTGCCCCGGTGCGCGGCTGGAGGTCCGCCGGGGTGAACAGAGCTTCGCGCGGCGCCTGGTGTTGACGGCGCAACAGCAGTCCGCAGATGACTAGGTCACGCGGTCTTCACGGCTTCCAAGCCAATGCGTCCTGCGCTTCCTTGTAGCGACTGTCCCGCTCCACGGCTTGCTTGAAGAAGTCATGGGCTTTCGCGAAATCGCCCGCTGTCCAGGCCAGCAAGCCACGCAAGAAGAACACATGAGAAGCCGTCGCGCCTTCCTTCGCAGCTGAATCGACGAGGTGCACGACGCGATCGCGGGGCTTGCCATCGCGCAGCTCTTGATGTGCCTCTTCGAGGAACGCATCACCCAGCACCCGATGCCCGACGCCGTAGTCCATGATCGCGAGAGCACGCCTAGCCATGTCGAGAGCTTGCTGAGGCTTGCGGCGCCGGGTGTAGAAGTCGGCGAACCTACCCGCCAACCATGCGGAGCCCGGGTCCAGCACCAGCTGACTCTTGAACACCGCCTCCGCGGCATCCCACTCGCCTCGTTCTTGAAAGATCTTGAGCATCGCCGCCAAGCCATACTCATCGGTCGGGTCGTCTTCGAGGAGCGCCCGCGCCAGCACGAAGCGCCGCTCGCGATCTGCATGTTGCGCTTTCGCCAGCTCGAGCTCGCAGCGCTTCTGCCACAGGGATCCAGGATCGAGCGCGCGTGCCTTCTCCGTGGCGGCGACCGCATCGTCGAGCTTCTTCTGGGCAAACGCGACGTAGGCGACGCGACGCCACACGTCAGGATCCCTGGGAGCGAGCCGGGTGGCCTTGTCGATCAGTGCCCGCGCCCGCACGAGGCCCGCGGGTTCATAGACGTCGTCGTGCTGGTAGGCCGTCTGTTGAGCGACCCGCGAGGCAAGCTCGAGCACCCGTACATCGTTCTCATCGAGTTCCTCAGCCTGCTCGAGCAACTTGATGGCCTTGGGGACGCCCTGGTGGTCCGCCTGCTCGCGCAGCACGAAGATCCCCTCTTCGGCTAGCGCCCGAGCTTTGGAAGCGCCCGTGCTCGGCGTGAACTTCGCCGGCGGTGGCTTCGTCAGCACTGGCTTGGGAAACCACGTGGATTTTTCCGCGTGATAAAGCCAGATCTTCTGCTGCGCGCCGCCCCCGACCAGATACTGACCGTCAGGAGAATAAGCCAACGCCGGAAAGCCAACCGATCCGCCGAACGTGGACTCTAGCGCCTGGCCCTTGAAGGGGTCCGACACGACGAGCAGATGATCCTTCCCGCCAGTCGCTAGCAAGTTGCCTTTTTCGCTCAACGCGATGCGCCACACTTCGTCGCGATGCACACGGATGACGTGGCGCAGGTCCCGCGCCACCATGTTCCAAACCACGATGCGCTTGTCATCGCCGGCGCTGATCAGCCCGGCGCCATCGGCGGTGAACTTGAGGTCGCTGACCTTCGACCCGTGCGTGAGCTTGCACTGCTGGACGCCGCTATCTCGGTCCCAAACCGTGATGTCTGGCCCCGAGGCGGTGGTCGCGAAGAGCTTTCCGTCGGGAGAAAACGCCACGGCGAGTCCCGGCGAACCCAGCGGGAAGCTCCGAACTTCTTTGCCCGTCGCCGGGTCGTGAATCCGCGCGAAACCATCAACTCCGGTCGAAGCGAGCAGCTTGCCGTCCTGGGAGAACTCGAGGTCGTGAATTCCGCCGGGAGAGTCTGGAATGCTCTGCGTCACCTGGCCCGTCTCGATGGACCAGATCCTGAGCTGCCCGTCCTTGCCTCCCGCGGCGAGCATATTTCCCTGTGGATCTACAGCAAGGGACTGCACCTCACCTCGCTGACCGCTAAAGGAGCGCAGGGGCTCCTCATGATCTCGATGCCAGAGCTTGATCGCCCCATCGTAGCCGGCGCTGACGAAGTGCACACTGTCGGGCAGCCACGCCAGGTTGCTGATGACCCCGATGTGACCCACGTACACGCGCTGGCTCGTGACCAACGCACCACTTGGAGGCAAGCGCGGTGGTAGCGTGGTGTCGCCGATCGGCGCCGGCTTCTCGCGCTGAGCCTCGGCCCGCGCGAAATACCAGGTGACCCCCACCGCGGGCAGAGCCACGAAGCAGGACAGAGCCACCGCGAGCACCAGCATGCGCTTCAGACTGAGCGGAGTCGCCTTCCGCTTGAGCGCCAGCTTCACGCTGCGCGCGGACGGAAACCGCTTCCCAGGGTCCGCTTGTAGCAGTCGCTCCAAGATCGGAGAGAGCCAATTGCTCAGCTTGAGCGAGCTCAGATTGATGGTGCCATCCGGAAGGGTTAGTTCCGCAGGAGAACGGCGCGCGAGCAAGTAGACTAGTAGCCCGCCGAAAGCGTACAGGTCCGAGGTTGGCGCCTTTTGGCCACGAGTCTCCTCGGGGGCTGCAAACCCAACCGCGCCCCGCAGCTGCGCCCCCCCCTCGAAGCGCTCGACATCACCAAAGCACACGAGCTTTGGCCCTGCCGTGTTGTCGATGAACACGTAGTCGGGACACAGCTGGCCATGCAGCAGAGCCGGGGTCTGTTCATGCAGGCAGGCCAAACCATCCAGGATCTGCTCAGCGAACTGCACGACGCGGTCCTCGCTTGGAGCAGCCCCGCTTTGAATCCATTCGCTCAGCCTGACGCCCGCTGCGTGCTCCTGAAAGAGCAGCCCCCAGTAGCCGTCAGCGCGCTCCACGAACCCATGGTCAACGTAGCTGGCGAGCGCCGGGTGCCGCACTCGACACAAGTTTGCGGCCGCGTCCTCGAACTCACTGACTGCCTGGGGATCGCTCAACTCGAGCAGCGTGAGAACCAGCACGCTACTATCGCGCAACGACTTCACCCGATAGCGGCGAGGGCCCAGCGCTTGCTCCACTCGGTAGTGTTGAGCAACGATTTCTTCCGGTTGTAGTTGCCAGATACTCATAGAACGCTCGACTACCCCCGGAGTCCCCAGCCTAGCGGATGTCTTCGTGCGCTGCCAGCAGCCCACGGCTGCCACGCGGTCGCGTGGCATTTTGGGGCGCCTGCAGTCGCCAAACAGTTTGGGCTTGAGGCGACGGAAGAATCGTGCTTCGCGTCGAACAGACGCTCACCGACGCGCACAATTTCCGCAAGGATAACCTCACCCCCAAGCCTGCTTGCTGATGCCTTTGGGACGCTTGCACAGGCTGTCCACACCCCGCCGCACGCCAGCGCAAGCTCAGCGCCCTTGGGGCCCGCATGGCTGCTCGGGGAAGCGTGTGCAGCGAGGTTGTTGGCTGGATACGCAACCGATCCGCCCGCCGCCCGATCAGCACTGGCCAGGACCGCTCGCCTGCGGTACGGCCGTGGCACGCCAAAGGTGCCACCCGCTCCTGGCGGAGACGCGAGCGATGACAGAACTGAATCCCCCTCAACAGCAAGCAGTTGCTCACGACAGCGGCCCCCTCCTGGTGTTCGCTGGAGCCGGGAGTGGAAAGACGCGGGTCATCACGTTTCGGGTCGCGAACTTGCTCGCGCTACACCAGGTACCGCCCTATCGTATCCTCGCGGTCACGTTCACCAACAAAGCCGCCGGAGAGCTGAAGGAGCGCCTGGGCAAGCTCGCCGGCGAGGCCATCGTGCGCGACCTGTGGGTGGGCACGTTTCACTCGATTTGCGTGCGTCTGCTGCGTCGCTATCACGATCAGGTCGGGCTCTCCCGCCACTTCTTGATTTATGACGATAGCGATCAGAAAGCGCTGCTCGGCCGCATCATCAAAGGCGAAAAACTCAGCGATCGCGAGTATCCACCACGCGTCGTCTTGAGCCGCATCCACGTGCACAAGCGGGAGGGCCGCGGCCCTGACGACATCAAGCTCTCGCCCAACTTCGACGGCAACATGGTCGAGCTGTACCGCAAGTACCAGCAGGCGCTGCGCGCCGCAGACGCCGTCGACTTCGAAGACTTGCTCGTGCTCGGCACCCAGCTCGCCGAGAGTGACTCCCCCGCTGGGCGAGACCTACGGCAGCGCTTCGACCACGTGCTGGTCGACGAGTTTCAGGACACCAACCAGATCCAGTATCGACTCGTACGAGCGCTGGCCTCGAGCACCCAGAACCTGTGCGTCGTCGGCGATGACGACCAGTCGATCTACAGCTGGCGCGGCGCCGACGTACGCAACATCCGTGGTTTCCGTAAGGATTTTCCAGGCGCACAAGTCGTCAAGCTCGAGCAGAACTACCGTTCGAGCGGAAACATCGTGGCCGCAGCGCTCGGCGTCATCGAGCGCGCCCACGAGCGCGAGCCGAAGGAGCTCTTCACGAAGTCTCCGCCGGGTGATCCGGTGCGCATCCGCGGCGTGCTCGACGAAAAGGAGGAAGCACGCTCGGTGGTGATGGGCATCGCCGCTGAGCTTCAGCAGGGCGTCGACGCACGAGAAATCGCGATCTTCTATCGCACCCACGCCCAGTCCCGAGTGCTCGAGGGCGAGCTCCGGGCGCGCAACATCAGCTACCAGATCATCGGTGGCACGAAGTTCTTCGATCGCGCCGAAGTGAAGGACCTGCTCAGCTACCTGCGGCTGATCATGAACCCGAAGAGCGACGCGGACTTGCTTCGGGTCGTGAACACCCCAGCGCGCGGCATTGGTAACAAGACGCTCGATGCGCTGATGGATGTGGCGCGCGACCTCGGGGTGAGCTTGTTCGATGCCATCAAGAGCCCTGCCCTCGAGAAGAAGCTCTCGAAGCGGGCCACCCAGGCGCTGCTGCGCTTTCACGAGCTCATCGATGGTTTCCGCGGAGAATTAGCCCAACTTCACGCCGACGAGCTGGCGGAGCAGGTGCTCGAGCGCAGCGGCTACGTCGACGCGTTGAAGAAGCAAGACACCGCCGAGGCCGACGCACGCCTCGAGAACTTGCAAGAGACCGTGGGTTCCATCCGTGAGTACCTGCTCGAGGCAGAGCACCTCGGCGAAGACCCGACCCTCGAGGCATATCTCGAGCGTGTCGCGCTGATCGCCGACGTGGACAGCATGCAGGATCAGGTGCCCAGCGTGGTGCTGATGACCGTACACGCCGCCAAGGGTCTGGAGTTCGAGGTCGTGTACCTCACCGGCATGGAGGAAGGCGTGTTCCCCTATCGCGGCATGGACGGCGATCGCGACGAGCTGGAGGAAGAGCGGCGCTTGGCCTACGTCGCGCTGACCCGCGCACGCAGGCGCTTGACGCTCACCCACGCCGCCCAGCGCATGCTGTTCGGCCGCACCGAGCCGCGCAGCCCCAGTCGTTTCCTTTCGGATATACCTGAAGGCGTATCGGAGCAGCAAGGCCTGGGCCGGCGCTTCGGCGTCAACTCCCTCGCTGGCTCCGGCGGCTACTCCGGGCGCGTGGACCCATACGCGCGTCGGCCTGCCTACGACGAGTTCGACCAAGACGTGGACTACTCGCAGACGACCGCGCGCGGACGTCGAGTTTCAGGATCGGGGGGGAGGAGCTCCTGGCAAGATCTGCGAAGCCGCATGCTCGCTGGCAACGGGAGCGGCGGCGGCCAGGCTGCGGCAGAGTCAGACAACGACGGCCGCTGGGTGGACACCGAGGCCTTCGACGACGTGGGCGACGAAGCCATGGATCTGCGCTGGATGCGCCCCGGCGCGCGCGTCTATCACGAGCGCTTCGGCAAAGGCGTGGTACGCGAACTCAAACCGGAGTCGCCTCCAAGGGTCGTCGCTGACTTCGGAGGTTTCGGCGTCCGCACGCTGCTAGCCACCAAGCTGAAGCGCACCGCGCAGTAGGGCTAGCTCTTGAGCGCTGACAGCAACCAACGCTGAAAGTGGTGCACGCCCTGCTCGCGAGTCGGCGAGTAGCGCCCGCGGGTGTACGCGCTCGAGCGCACACCACGCTGCACCTGCTCGACGATGGCTTCGTCTTCCAGCTCGACCTGATGCAGGTCCGCGCCCGCGCCGACTTCGAGGCGTTCAGCGTCCCACACGTAGACCAAGTAGGTCACCACGCTCGACTCAGGGCCGCTCGGCTCGACCAAGTTGATGCTGAGCCCCCACGGGTAGAAGTTGAGCATCAAGCTCGGGAAGAGCTGAACGTAGTAACCCGCGACGCGTCCCGCGGGGTGCGCGAAGTCAGGGTCGCCCTGCTCGAGCGCGAAACATGCGGCCGCCGGCTGCTTGGCATCCGCAAAGCCCACCTGGAGCGAGCCTTGCTCGAACAGTTCCGTACGGTAACTACCGAAATCGAGCGCCTGATTCAACGCGGGGTGCACGAACGGGATGTGAAAGCCTTCGAGGTAGTTGTCGCAGTAGAGCGCCCAGTTGGCGCGCAGCTCGTAGCGCCGCTCGAAATGCAGGCTGGCGATACCGCTCGAGAACGCCTCGAGCATGCGTCGATACACGCTGCCAAGGCGACGCGAGAGCCAGTCGAGGCCGGACGCAAGGTCCACCAGCGCTTGATCCGGCGCAAGGCAGGTACCAACGAGGGGGCCGAGGCGCAGAGTGGGGAAGCTCTTGAGGTGGTCCGTATCCGCTGGGAAATCTACCACCCCAGCGAACTCTGGCATATGCTGGCAGCGCCCCGTCAGCCCGAAGCGCCGACCGTGATACGGACAACGCAGGCTGTGTACGTCGCTTGGCTTGGTCACGAGCAGCGCCCCACGGTGAGTGCACACGTTGGATAGGCAACGCAGCTCGCCATCGTCGATCCACAGAAGCGGCTCGCACAGCACTCCCGGCAACGGCTGCCATGGCGAGACCCGGGCCGTTGGCGCTGCCCTGAACAGCCACACCCGGGGCCACAGCTGGCGCTGCTGACGTTGCCAGTAGATCGAGTTCGTGTAGGCGATGCCTGGAAGCGTTGCGGCGTGTGCGATGCGCGCGTCGATTTCGAGTTCGTC